>NZ_AZAY01000011.1 GCF_001021165.1 Marinitoga sp. 1197 | reverse complement strand
AAGTAAAATACATAAAACAAAAAGAATACACAGAAGAAAAATTAAAAAGAAAAATAAAACAGGCAAAAGAACAAATAGAAAAATACAAGAAATCATATGAATTAAACACAAAAAATGAAACGATGAAAAAGTATATAATTATCTTTGTTGGTAAAGAAGCTAAGTATATTGAGGAAGTAAAATAAAAACATACTCACCCCTTACAAAATTTGGACAAAAAATAAGAAAGGGGTGTTTTTTAATGAGAAAACGAACTAATTATGAACCTGAATTTAAGTTGTCTTTTTCGGCAAAGCTGAAAAGACTTATGTTTCTTTATTATAAAATCAATTAAAGCAAACTTTTCACAGAAGTTGGTTTTATGGGCATTAGAATGGATGCTATTTATGAAAGAAATGTTAATGGGTATGGACATGTTAATCAAGGAAGATATGTTATTAAAGGAAGATATGTTATTATAGGTTCAGAAACCTGGGAAAAATTTCAACAAAGGAAAGCTCAAAAAATTGAAGAATTTAACCAAGAATTTATTAACATGCATCAATATTAATAAAAATGCCGAAATTTCCGGCATTTTTATCATTTTACCTTTGATGGACTTTCGAAATCTGTTTTTATAAAATATATGTTATTTTTATATAAAAGTATATTTACTTAGACGTTTTTTCTATATAATGCTTAAAATCAAGGTCTATATAATTAAAAGATTTTTTAATTTTATTCGCCCAATCTAATGTTATTGGATGTTCTATTCTTGATGAAATCATTGTTTCCAACCCCAAACTTTCAGCAACTTTTAAATATTCAGAAGTTTTTAATAATCCCCCAAATTTTGTGATTTCAAATACCAATCCTGTAGAAATATCTTTTAATCTTATTATATCTTGAAGTGTTTTAAAGGATTCATCCCAAAAAACAGGATATTTCGTCAAAAGGTCTTTTACTGCAAATTCACTCCCAACAGGTAATGGTTGTTCTATTGATACTACGTCAAGGTCTTTAAATATATCAAGTATTTTTTTTACTTCGTAGTGGTTAAACATACCTTTAAAATCTATCCATATTTTGTATTTATCAATATTTGCTTTTAATATCTCTAATTCTTCTAAAGATATTTTTTCAATGAATTCAATTTTAATTATTAATGCATCTATTAATTCATCATAAACAGCATATCCCATATCATTATAAACATATAATTTTTTCATCTTTTCGTTTAAATCTTTTTTTGAAAAAAGTATTTTTGATAAATCTAAATTTTTAGAATTTAAAATATAATCAGCAATAGCAATTTCAACAGCTGTTTTTGATGACATATCAAATTTAACTACATTATTCATTATTTTTTCAAAGTCTGCATAATTGTTTAAATCCACCCATTCTTCAGTTAATTTTCTTATTTTTTCGATTATAGCCATTGTTGTTTTGTATGTTTCACCAAAATCTGCATTTGGAGTTCCAGCTCCTATTCCTTCAATTCCGTTTGAATTTATTTTGAAAACCGCATGTTCTACCCATTCTTTCTTTAAATATTTTAATATACTTCTTTCCTGCCAATAATATACATCTCTTTTTCTATTCATAATTTCTCCTCCGTTTATAGTAATTAAAAAAATATTTAAGTATTTATACTTTTTTCTGATATAATAAATATATAATATTAAAATAAATATATGAGATATGGGGGTTAATATTATGATAAACAGATATAAAATCGTTTTCCCATTATTATTTATATCTATGTTATTGATTATAGGGATTGGATTGTTTTTTTCTATTAACTATTATAATATAAATTTAAGCAAAGCGCAAGACTATATTAGAAGTGAGAATTCTGTTGTTGCTACATTCATTGATGATTATTTTACAGAATTAATTCATTTTGCAGAAACATTTGCAAAAGATAAAGATTTTATCAATGCCGGATTTTCTAAAAAAAGTGAAGAAAAAGTTTTAGAAATATTGAAAAATTACAAGAATTCAAATAAAAATATCGCTTACATTTATACTGGTTATAAAAACAAAAAAATGGTTATTAATGATTGGGAGGTACCTAAAGAATATGATCCAACAATTAGACCATGGTATATTGAAGGTATTAAAAACCCTAAGAGCGTATATATTGGAACTCCTTATAAAGAATATAAAACAAAAAAATGGTTAATCTCTACAGGAAAAGCTTTAGTTAATGAGAAAAACGAAGTAGTTGGTGTCTTATCAATAGATTGCTCTATTAGCGATTTTGTAAATTTAATAAATTCCGAATTAAGCTATAAAACAGGACAAACATTTGTTATTAATAGAAAAGGAACTATAATTCTCCATAAAAATATAGAAAATATAAACAAAAAATTTGAATATATTCATTTCGTTGGATCAAAGGGGATTATAAAAGATAATATTAATAATAAGAGCTATTACATAGCTTATACTAAATTAAATTCCTCTGGATGGTATATTGTTACTATGGTAGAGAAAGCTGAAGTTATGTCACCTATATATAAAGGTGTAATTTCTTATTCAATTATATCAATTTCATTACTTCTATCTTTTGTTATATTACAAAGTATATTAATATCTAATTTCAGGTTAAAAAAGTTGGTTAAAGAAAGAACAAAAGAATTAGAACAAAAAAACAAAAGAATTATGGACAGTATCTTATACGCTAAAAATATACAAAATTCCATATTGCCATCTGAAAAAATTCTAAAAAACAAATTTAAAGATTTTTTTGTACTATGGAAACCTTCAAATATTGTGGGTGGTGATTTTTATTGGTATAAAGAAAGAAGTGATGGTTCATTCTATATTGCAGTAGTTGATTGTACCGGCCATGGGGTGCCTGGAGCTTTGATGACAATGACTGCAAATTCTATATTAAACAGAATTATAGACGATACAAATTTAGTTAGTCCTTCAGATATACTTCAAAAATTAAATATTTTATTTAAAAATACTATTAACTCTTATAATGATGATTATAGATATGATGATGGATTGGAAATAGGCCTTTGTTATATTTCGAATAATAAATTAATATATAGTGGAGCTGGTATATCTTTGTATTATACAGAAGATAATAAAATCATAAGAATAAAAGGAGATAATAAGGGTATTGGATATAAAAGATCTAAAATCGATTACATCTTTAGTGAACATATTATTGAAATTGAAAGTAACACGAATTTTTATATAACTTCTGATGGATATGAAGATCAAAATAATCCTGAGGGAAAAAGGTTAGGCAGGAAAACTTTTATTAATTTATTAAATAGCATTTATAAAGAGCCGATGGATAAACAGAAAGAAGAAATTAATAAATTTCTGAAAAATTATATGAAAAATGAAGACCAAAGAGATGATATTACTGTTATAGGTTTCAAATTATAGGTGGTGAGATTATTTATTTTAAAAAAGAATTTGAAATTATAAGAAAGGCTGAAAAAATTTTAGAGGAGACACCTTCTTATGATTCTTTAAAAAAGGCTTATAAATTTTTGTTAGAAGAATATAAAAAGATTCTTGATGAATATTATAAATTAATTAGTATTGCAGATATTCAAGATAACTATCTTTTTGAGTTAAAGAAAAAGTTGGAAAGAAAAAATATTTATTTAAAAAATTTATCTGAGAAGGATAAATTAACTGGATTGTATAACAGATTAAAATTTGATGAAATTATTAACTATCAAATTGATTTATATAAAAGAGAAGGAAGAAAATTTTCTTTAATTATGATGGATTTAGATAACTTTAAAGAAATTAATGATACTTTTGGCCATAATATAGGTGATAAAATTTTAATGGAATTTTCAAATATATTAAGAAAAAATTTGAGAAAAATCGACTTTGTTTTCAGATGGGGAGGAGACGAATTTTTAATAATCTTACCTAATACCAACTTAAAATCTGCTATAAAAGTAGCTCATAAACTAAAAAAAATAATTTTATTAGATGAAAATTTAAAAAATATAACCGCAAGTATTGGATTAACTGTTTATAGCGGTGAGAACATCGACGAAATAATAAATATAGCTGATACTGCATTATATAATTCAAAAAATTCTGGAAGAAATAAAATATTTTTCTATCAAAGGGGGGAGTTTTTTGAATCCGAAAAACATTCTTGAGATTAAAGATAAAATTCGAAAAAATAACATTATTATGAGTTTTATAGGACCATTTTCTCAAGGTATAATAGAAGAAATTGGAAGAGCATTGAGAGAATATATAAAAAAAGATAAAAATCATAACACATCTTCTAACAATATTTTTTCTGTATTTATTGAACAAAGTCAAAATATTAAAAACTATGAACGAATTTTATCTAAAAAAGAAATCAATCATGTATTTTTAGAATCGATAATATTAATTGGAAAAAATGAACAAAACTATTTTATCAGTTCTGGAAATATTGTAAAAAAAGAGGATATACAAAATCTTAAAGAGCGTATAGATGAGATAAATTCTTTAAGTAAAGATGAAATTAAATTATTATATAAAAAACGATTAAGAGAAAAATTTAAAAGCGAAACCGGCGGTGCTGGCTTGGGATTTCTTGAAATGGCTAAAAGGGCTTCAAATAAATTTGAATATGATTTTATTAAACTCGATAATAATTATTATTATTTTATTCTAATAATAACGGTCTAAATAGGAGGTATTAAAATGGAAAAATTAATTATTAAACCAACTAAATCCACACCAGAAATAATATTTGATCCTGAAAAAAACGTCTTATCTATTAAAGGTGAATCATATCCAGAAAATTCCTTTGATTTTTATAATCCTATATTTGAATGGTTAGAAAATTATATAAATAATTTAGATGCTGAAACAGAAGTTATTTTTAATTTTGATATTAGTTATTTAAATACCAGTAGCACAAAATCAATTATGTTTATATTAGATATTTTAGAAGAAGCTTATAACAAGAATAAAAATGTGAAAATTAATTGGTATTATGATGAAGATAATGAATTTTCTTATGAAATAGCGGAAAATTTCATGGAAGATTTAACCATACCATTTACACTAATAAAAAAATAGTGAGATTATTCTCCAAAGAGGTGTTTTAATGGACAATATTTTTTCAAATGAATATAAGAAATTGGAAAATCATAAAAATTTTTTAAAAAATAATAGTTTTTCTGTGGAAAATTTAATTGATAAATATGAATGTTTGATCAAAGATTATGAGCACTTATTGAGTCAAACAAAAAAAATTTCTAAGATAAGCGATATTAATCATATGATTTTAATAGAAATGAAAAAAAGATTAAGATTATTATTAGACAACTCTGATGAAGGATTTTTAATGTTTGGAAAAGATTTTTTGATTCATAATGAATATAGCAAGGAATGTTTAAATATTTTTGAAACAGAAGATATTTCAAAAAGAAATATTTTAGAATTATTATATAATACAGATTATGAAATTGAAAAGAAAATATTATCTCATATTTTTGAAAATGATGAAAAGGATGATGTATATTTAGAATTATTGCCAAGTGAAGTTAAGATAAATAATAAAATATTAAAAGTAAAATATAAGATTATTTATTTAGACTCTGTAAAAAGAGTGATGTGTATAATACAGGATATTACAGAAAAAAAAGAATTAGAAGAAAAAATAGAAAATGAAAAAAATAATACGAAAATGTTATTAAATGTTGTAATGAATAGAGATATTATAAAAAAGAATATAGAGGATTATATTAGATATGTTACAAAACAGGTATATAATGATATATTTCTATATTCAATTCAAGATTTTATTATGAATTTTTATAAAAATATACATACCTATAAAGGATTGTTTCTGCAATGGCATTTTATAAAAACCGGAAAAAAATTAGATAAACTTGAAAACGAATTAGACTTATTAAAAAAATCAAACATAGAAGATAAAAATAAAGTAATAACCTTTATAAAAGACAGAAAGCTAAAAACTTTTCTAAATGAAGAATTGAATTTTATCAATAGTGTTTTAGGAAAAGATTTTTTAAAAAACGAAATGATCTGGATAGATAAAAATAAAATAATGAATTTGGAAAAATATATTGAAAATATTTTACCAGAAGAATATTCTCAACTAATATTGGCAGAAATAAAAAAACTTTATTTCAAAAATATAAAAGATGTGTTAGATGTATACAAAAAGTATACCTTTGAATTAGCAGAGAAATTTGGGAAAAAGATTGATTCGTTTGAAATTGATTCTAACTTGTTTATAGATATTGATGATTATTATGATTTTATAAAGTCATTAATCCATATATTTAGAAATATTGTCATACATGGCATAGAAAGGCCAGAAGAAAGACTTATTTTAAATAAAACACCAGGTGGTAATATTAAATGTAAAATATATGAAAAAGAAAATATTATTCATATTATAATATCAGATGATGGAAAAGGAATTGAAAATATAGATAAAATATTCGAATATGGCTATACATCAAAATATGAATCAAATATATACGCTGGTAAAGGAATTGGATTATATTCCGTAAAGAATGAAGTTAAAAATTTAAATGGTAAAATTTCCGTTTATTCTGAACTAAATAAAGGCACAACTTTTAGCATCACAATTCCCAGGAGGTATCTATGTCAAAAATATTGATTATTGAAGATAATATAAATATTAGAAATGTTTTAAAAAAGTATTTAAAAGAATTAGGACATGAAATTGTTGGAGAATTTGAGGATATATTCGGTATTGTTAACAAATGCCGAAAATTAAAACCAGATATTATAACCCTGGATTTATACTTAAAAAATACCGATGGAATAAACGCTATAAAACTTTTAAAAGAACAATTCCCTAATTTAAAAATAATTGTTATAAGCGTTTCTAATAAAAAACCAGAAATATTCAAAGCATTAAACTATGGGGCTGACTATTTTATAATTAAACCAGTAGATAAAGAAAAATTAAAGAAAGCATTCGAGAAAATTCAAATATCTCAAAGTAAAATTTCTAAAATTAGGAGATTATATAAAAGAGAAGAGGAAAATATTTTAGATGTAAAAAATTTTAATAGTACTCTAACAATTTATATAAAAAAACCATTAAATGGCAAAACCATAGAAAAAATTAATAAAGTTGTAGATGGATTATTAATAATTAAACCTTTAAAAATTGTATTTAGCTATTTTGATGAAAATGAAAGTGTAGGAAAAATAGAGAAATCATTAAATGATATTATAATAAAAATTAGAAATCATGGTGGAATTGTAGAAATTGAAAAATAGTTGAAGGGAGCACAAAATGAGTGAATTTAATAATTTAGGTAAGTTATTCGAAAGTAAGATTAAAGATTTAAGAGAGGTGCCTATAGATACCTTTGCATATATTGGCGATGCTGTAATTAATTTATATTTTATAAATTATATTATAGATACTGGTAGAAAAAAAGCAGGTAAGTTACATAATGAAAGTAAAAATTATGTTAGTGCAAAAGCACAAGCTAAAATAGTTGATAATATTTTAAATTCTTTCAACGAAGAAGAAAAAAATATATATAAAAGAGGACTTAATTCAAAAGGCGCTAAAAAGCGTGGAAATGATTTAGAATATAGAAAAGCAACTGCATTTGAAACTGTTGTTGGATATCTGTTTTTAAAAAAAGATTATACAAGATTAAATGAAATTTTAGAAAGTGCTAAAAATGAATTAGGGGAGAGAAAATAATGTATGTATATGGCAGAAATGTATTAAAAGAAATTATAAATGCACATTATCCTGTAAAAAATATTTATTTTACCAATAGTAAAAAAACAGATAAAACATTTAAAGAATTAATTGAGTTGACCAAAAAACATAAATATTCATTCTCTTTTGCACCTGATAATGTTCTACAAAAAATGGTTAATGTTTCAAAACATCAAGGTGTTGTAATAGATATTGGAAAAGAATTTAAATATGTTGATGAAACTATTCTGAATAATTTAAGAGAAAATGCTACAATTGTAATCTTGGATCAAATTCAGGATCCTCATAATTTCGGCGCCATTATTAGATCTTCTCTCGCTGCTGATGCTGATTTAATAGTTATTCCTAAGGATAACTCCGTTGAAGTAACCTCAACTGTTATTAAAGTTTCAGTAGGGTTGGCTTTTAGAATTCCTATTTTAAAAGTAACTAATATTTCAAGATTTATTGAGACTATTAAAAAACATGGGTTTTGGGTATATGGTGCTGACATGAGTCATAATATATACTATGAAACAAATTTAACTGGAAATGTTGCTATTGTAATGGGAAATGAAGGAAGTGGTATTAGAGAAAAGATTAAATCAAAATGTGACGCTTTAATTTCTATTCCAATGGCAAATAATGTCGAATCTTTAAATGTTGCCGTAAGTGCTGGAATATTATTATTTGAAATTTTCAAACAAAAAGGTGGTAGATGATTTAATGGCTATTGTTAAATTATCAGAATCGGTAATAATGAAAATCGCTGCTGGTGAAGTAGTTACCGGAACTTTTGCTGTTGTAAAAGAACTATTTGAAAACGCCATTGATGCCCATGCTGATAAAATTACTGTTGAAATAAAAGATGGTGGAAAAACATATATTAGAATTACAGACAATGGTATAGGCATGTCTGAAGAGGAAATGTTACTGGCTGTTCAACCACATACAACAAGTAAAATAACTGATGTTGAAGATTTATATAACATTCATACATACGGATTTAGAGGCGAAGCCCTTGCAGCAATATCAAGGGTGTCAAGAATGAAAATAACCTCTAAAAGAAAAAATGATGATATAGCTACAAGTGTTGAATTTGTGAGTGGTGAACCTATCAACTCTAAAAAAATAGCAGCTTCTGATGGTACAACAATAGAAGTGAGAGATTTATTTTTCAATTTACCCGCAAGAAGAAAATTTTTAAAATCTTCTGCCGTTGAAAGTAGGATGGTTACTGAAATTATTGAAAAATTCATACTGGCATCTAAAGTTAGTGTTGATTATATAAAAGATAATAGAGTAGTATATTCTGTATCAAAAGATATCTCTTTAATTGAGAAAATAAATACCATATTTCCAGAAACAAGCAAAGAAGATTTCTTTGAAATAAATATTGAAGAAAAATGGTTTAAAATTAAAGGTTATATATCACATCCAAGAGTAACAAGAAATAATAGAACTGCACAGATATTTTTTATAAATAACAGATATATAAGATCGGGTGATTTATTTGCGGTTTTTGAATCTGGTTATGGTGAAATGCTTGAATCAAGACGTCATCCATATGGAATTATATTTTTTGAAATTGATCCAAAAGAGGTGGATGTTAACGTTCATCCTCAAAAACTTGAGGTAAAAATTTCTGAGTCAAGAATTATTTATAATAGATTTAAAAAAATTATACGTGAGACACTTATTAAAGAAACAAGATTTAAAATGTCTATTGATATTGAAAAAAGTAAAATTAAGCAAAATACTACCGATTATATAAGTTTAGAACGAGATTTGGATAGAAAAATAAATAACAATAATTCTTTTATTAAAGAAAATTCAGATAATCAAATTCCAACAATATCAGAAAAAGAAGAAAAATATAATACATTTTTAATTAAAAAGAAAAAAGATAATAGAATAAAATTGCATATTCAAAATGAAAAAAAGGTTAATAATTTCAAAGAAAAAAATACACTAAAAAATCTTATTAATAGTAATATCATAAATAATATAAAACCGATTGAATCAAAAAAAGAAAAAACACCGAACATAGACTACTATAAAATAATAGGCGTTGTTGCCAGTAGATATATAATCCTGGAGTTAAAGGATTCAATACATTTTGTAGATTTTCATGCTGCGCATGAAAGGGTGTTATATGAAGATTTAAAAAAGGAATTTTTTGAAAATGGAAATATAACAACACAGATGATAATGTTACCAATCGAACTAAATCTTGATGCAGTTAGAAAAGATATTTTGGAAGAACATATTGAAAAATTAAGAAAATTGGGATTTGAAATAACAAAAAATGGCGATGAATACTTTATTATGGGATTTCCATCCAATTTAAGAATAAATGATCCTCAAGCAACGATAATTGAAATACTTGATGAGTTACGACTTGAAGGTATAGAATCTTTAGACAAGGTATTTGACCATGCAATAGCCACAATGGCATGCAGAGCAGCGGTAAAAACCGGTGATGACCCTGTAGGGCTTGAAAAATTAGTTTCAAAAATTATAGAATATAATATTTTAACTTGTCCTCATGGAAGACCAATTTCAATGGAACTTTCTTTTAAGAAATTGGATGAATTTTTTGAACGTAGTTGACAATAGCAAAAAAATATAGTATAATATGAAAAAAATCTTATAGGTGGTGTAACATATGATTATAATATTATCAATAAAATTAAATAATTCCAATAATAATAATATCAACCAGCGTTGGTGTAACGCGAGGTAGTTCGTTTTATATACAATCACCGGCGCTGGATGTTTTCATACCAGCGCCGGTTTTTTATTTAAATATAAAATAATTAACATATAGGGAGAGGGAGAGATTCTTATAAATTAATTTTTTTGAAGGGAGAGGATATTATGACTAAAAAAACTATTGAAAGTAAGGAAAGAAAAGTAGATACTGTTGAATTGGTAAAAGAATATTTAGAAAACGATGTATTTAAAGATGCTACATTAATTCAACATGAAATTTTGAAAAGTATCAGACATGTACTGGATGAAAAAGGATTTGTGGAGTTGCTACCTGTTACTGTTTCTCCAATAACAGATCCACTAAACCATCCGCATTTTGAAGCTGAATTTGAATATTATGGACAAAAATATTCAGTTACTAAATCTATGATACTACACAAACAGGTCGCTGTTTTAGTTCATAAGAAAGTTTATATAGTTTCACCAAATGTAAGACTTGAAACCGAAGATAAGATGGATTCTGGAAGACATTTATTTGATTTTGTTCAAATTGATATGGAAATATTAGAAGCAAGCAGAGAAGAGGTTTTTGATGTAATGGAAGATGCTATTATTTATACAATCAAAAATATAAGAAAAAAATTTCCGGAAATAATTAGAAAATATCATCCATCATTAAAAACACCTTCTAAACCTTTTAAACGTTATACTGTTAAAGAATTAAAAGAGAAATATGGAGAAGATGATTATGAAAAAATCGCTTCTTTAAATGCTGATGAGCCATTTTGGATGATTGACATTCCTCTATTAGAAAGAGAATTTTATGATAAACAGGACCCTGAAAGACCTGATGTGTTACTTGATTTTGATTTAATTTATCCAGAAGGTTTTGAAGAAGCTATTTCGGGTGGAGAAAGGGAACATGAATATGAACAGATATTAAAAAGAATGAAATTGAAAAATACACCACCAGAACAATTTGAAGATTATTTAAAAGTAGCAAAAGCTGGTATATTAAAACATTCTGCTGGATGCGGTATTGGAATAGAAAGATTCACACGATGGATTCTTGCATTAGACCATGTAGAAAAAACTCGTTTATTTGCTAAAACGCCTGGAAAACACTCAATATAATAAAAGGGGCATTAGCCCCTTTTATTATATTGAAATTATTATTCATTTTATGTTATATCTTGAATTTGTTTATTAAATTCATCAAAGATTGGGATAATTTATTTCCTTCTTCTGCATTTTCATTAACCTGTTTGGAACTTTCGTTTTGTTGTTCTATTGCATTTACCATATATTTAACTTGATCAGATATTTCAGATATCACTTTTGATATTCTGTCCATAGCAGCAGCCATTTCTTCTGTAGATGCGCTTTGTTCTTCTGCAGCAGAAGATAACTCATGTACTTTCATAACCATTTCTTCAACTCTATCATGAATTATTTTAAACTGCGAAACTATATTTTCTGATTCGTCATCAATGTTTTTAATAACTTTTACTACTTTGTTTGTTGCTTCATTAGCGCTTAATGCTCCATCTTTTACTGAAATCAATATCTTTGCTATTTCTTCCGTAGATGCTTTACTCTGTTCTGCAAGTTTTCTAATTTCATCAGCAACAACAGCAAATCCTTTTCCAGCTTCACCGGCTCTTGCCGCTTCTATTGCTGCGTTTAGAGCTAACAGATTTGTTTGCTCTGTGATTTGATTTATAGTTTCTACTATATTACCAATATTTTGCACTTTTTCGGCTAATTCATTTACTTTTTCCTGAGTATTTTGTGATTCTGTTACTGCATTTTCAACTATATTGGCTATTCTCTTTACTGATTTCTCACCATTTACTGCAGCTTCTGATGTTTCATTTGCTTTATAGGATAATTCTTCTGCATTTGTAGATATCATTTGAGCAGAACTTGCAATTTCTTCAACACCAGAAGAAACCTCTTCAACAGATGCCGATGCATCTTCTGTATTTGATTCTATAATTTTTGATTGTGAAGCTAAATCTTCTGAAATTGCATTTTGTTCTTCAGATATTGAGGCTAATGTATCAGAAGATAACGATAGCTTATCAGATGCGTTGTATATTTGTTTCATTGAATTTCGTAAATCACGCGCCATTTTATCTAAGGCCCCGGCCATATGAACAATTTCATCTTTCCCTTTTATTTTAAAGTCTACTGTTAAATCACCTTGACCAAAAGCCTGAATTTTTTTCATTAATGTTTTTATTGAGATTATTATGTTCTTTATAATTAACCAACCAAATATAATAGATATTAAAACCCCTATACCTATCGAAGAAATAACCACTATTAACGCCTGTTTTACCTTTGAAACTGTTTCTTCACCTTTATGAAACGCTTCTGTTTTATTATAATCAACAATTTTTTTCAACACATTTGACGTTTCCTCAAATAAAGGAAGATTAATATTTAAACTTTGATTTGCCATTTGTTCTTTTAAGTGTAAAGCTTCATCTGCTATTTGATTTATTGTTTCAAAAGTTTCGAATATATTTTTTAAATACGGTATAAGAGAATTATTATATACTCTCTGCATTAATGCTATCTGTTTTTCATTCTTCTTTTTTATAACATTATTTATAGTTTTGGCCGTTTTTAAAAATCCTTCATTATATTTTTTCATATCACTTAACATGTCAATTAAATAATCATTTTCTGTTTTATAAGAATCTAACCATTTACCAAAAGCACTATTTCTTGGATTCAACTCTTCGTTAAAAGGCTCTTTTTCAAGGATTGCTTTTTCAATTATCCAGGCCAGTCTATACAATTCGCTTTCATATGTTTTTATATCAAGTTTTAAAGATTTTGGATCCAATATTTTTGTTTCATCTAATTGTTTTGATAAGTTCATAAATTTTGTATGTTCTTTTTTCCATATACTTAATTTGTTTTTATAGTCTTTCCAGTATTTTGATTCTTCTCCAGACAGATTAAAACTTTCATATTCTTTAATTAATTGATTAATTGAATCCCATATTTCCTGCATTCTTTTGTATTCTTCTTCTCTTAATTTTGCATCAGTCAAACCTAATAAAGTCATTTCAGACTTTTCTATAGATGTTTGAAGCTGATGTATTGACAATATTTTTTGAACTTTAGGTAAGTTTTTATTTGCAATATCTAAAACATAATTTTTTATATTATTTGTAGATAGCAACCCTAAAATTCCTATTATTATTGCAATTGCCACTATTACCGAAAATCCAGAAATTATTTTAGCCTTTAAGCTCATATAATCATCACCTCCAATGTTGTGTACTGTATTATATCAATAATATACTAAAAAATCAAAAACCAATCATAAACATATATTGACAAATACATATAAATAATGACAATCTATGTCAAAATTTTATTTAAAATTTTATAATTTTATTTTACTGTATATTTTTAATATTCTATCTTTGATATTTATTTAGGAAAATTTCTTTCTTTAAAGAATGATAAATTGAAAGATTATTCCATGGAGGGATTCTATGAAGAAAGTTCTATATATAATGATAATTATATTATTATTCATATTTTCATCCTGTTTAAAACCTGCTGAATCAAAATTTAAAATAACTGTAGAAATCTCCTTTTCAGCACAAACAAAGACTGTGATAAATAAGGATATAAATGACGCAACAGGTGAAATCATATTAAGAATTGATTCGCCTCTTGCAAATATTGGACAGGCTTATTTAAAAATAATAAATACTGAAAACACAGAGAATATCAAAACCATTAATTTAAATCCTTTGGATCAAAACACTTTATCTGGTACATATAAATTAACAGAGCCAGGAAAATATGAAATAATTGGTATTTTTAACATTGGTGGAGAAGAATATACAAGTAAAAATAAATTATATATTAATGTTTATGATTACAAAAAAGATTTAGAACCTTCTTTAAAATTCAAAAATGTAGAGGATGGGAGTTTTATTGAGGATAACGAATATTATCCATATAGAAATTATTCCGTAATCGTATCCATTGATCCGAAAATTATATATAACAGTGATTTTTCATACAAAATATTCCTGGACAATTCTTTAATTGAAAATGGTGCTTTAAAAAATAAAACTTTTGAATCAACACCAATATTTTTAAAAAAGAAAAATCACATTATCTCTGTTGAAGTATATGACACAAAAAATAATGGGTTTGGAAGAACAACGGTAGAACTAAATCCTAAAAATATAAATACTTCTTTTAATTTAATAACAAAAATTCATAAAAATGATTTTGACGGGTCAATTATAACAAATAATTCAACTTTGTCAACTATTGATCCAATATATGTTGTAATGGATATAAAAGAAAATTATGATTTACCAGCATCCTATCTTTTTAATATATCCAATGGCAATAAGGAAATAACCCAGATTACTACCGAAAAAAAACATTTCGAATATGGTCCGATATATTTGAATGATGGTATTAATAATTTAAATATAACCGCTAAAAATTTAATTTCAAAAGATTCAACTGAAAATAATTATACATTTAATGTGGAAAAGATAGAAGAATTTTCTGCTACTCTCAATATATATAAAAAAGATTATCTTAATAATGAAATAAAGATAGATGATAAATCGTTATTAACTGACAAGGATCCTATTTTTTTCAAAGTATTGGTTAATAAAAATTATGATTTTTCAAATGATTTAAATTATAAATTTTTATTGAAAAAAGATGGTAATGATTATAAAAAACTGGATATAACAACTAATAGTACTATTTTAGAAACAGAAAAGATGTATTTAGATGAAGGAAATTATGAACTTGAATTAACAATAACAAAATCCGATACGAGCTTTTCAAAAAAACTTTATAAGACCTTTAAAGTTTCTAAAGCTATTAATAATTTTAACTTAAATTTTTCTTTAATACAGAAAAACTCAGATGCAAGCACTACTTTATATTATTTACCCGAAAAAGTTATCGTTGATCCAGAATCGACAAGATTAAATGATTTTGATGTGAATTTTGATATAAAATCTGAATATTCATATCCTGCAACTTACGTATATTCTATTTATATTAATAATAATGAATTGTTTAGATCAAATCCAGTTCAAACGAGAACATTTAAATATACCTCTTATGAATTTCCAGAAGGGCATAATTATGTTAAAGTTTCAGCTAAAGATGTTGATAGTAATTATTTTGTTACAAAGAATTTTGAAGTGTTAGTTAAAGAAAATAATCCACCTGAATTATATAGGGTATCGATAGAAGGAACGGATGTATATTCAAAAGAAAATGACTATTTTTTTCACGATTTAGAGATTAGTAATTCCATTAGTAATCCAAGAATTATGATTGAATTCGATGATAAATCAGAAATAGAAAAAAAAGATTCTTTAAGTATTGCTGTGAAGATATCAGAAAGTGGAATAGCTAAAACTTTTACTATTCCATTATCCGCAAATCAAAAAAGTAAATTTGTTAGATACTCCGGGATACTCGAAGGTATAACTTTGGATTCAACCCAAACCTGGGAAATTAAAATTGATCCTTCTCAAATTGTAGACGAATTTGGAAACACCTGGGCTGATGAATTCGAGAATATTTATTATACAATCAATTTTAAAACTAAATAACATAAACATGGAGGTGTAGTTTATGAGGATTTACCACAACATGGAAGCATTGAATGCATGGAGAACGTTGTCGAATGTAAAAGGAAGTATGGGCAAAACTTTAGAAAAACTTTCTTCTGGTTTAAGAATTAATAGAGCTGCTGATGATGCTGCTGGATTGGCTATTTCAGAAAAAATGAGAAACCAGATAAAAGGTCTTGATAAAGCTATTAAAAATGCTCAAGATGCAGTGTCAATGATACAAACTGCAGAAGGTGCTTTAGACGAAGTTCATTCTATTTTAAAACGTATGAGAGAATTAGCGGTTCAATCTTCAACAGAAACAAATACTGATGCAGATAGAGATCAATTACAAAACGAGTTCCAAGAATTGAGAGATGAAATTAATAGAATTGCAAAAACTACACAGTTTAATACAAAAAATTTGTTGGATGGTTCAATTAAAGGCACAAGAACAGCTGAAGCTAAAATTGTTGCTCCAGGTTCTGCTCATTTTGCAGTAGGTGCGTACTCTTCTGCAATTACAGCAAGTGGGAACTTTATTATTGAAGTTGGACAATTTAGGGGTGGCGCTACTTCGCAATTAGATATAAAAATTTCAAGAATTGATTCAAATGGTGTAGCCCAGGTTACTATTACAAGTGTAACAGTATCAGGTTCTAGGGTTACAGTAACTCTAAGCAATGGAACTGCGACAGTAGGAATTACATGGGATTCAGATCAAATTGCAAAAATTAATGATTATGGAAAAACATTAGCTTCTGGTACAAAGGTAGATGGTGGTTCAGTTGCAGTTTATGGTATAGTAACTTCAAACGTTGATCCAATAAAATTCCATATTGGTGCAAATGAAGGTCAGGTAATTACTTTAGGGTTTGAAAGTATGAAAGCGGATGATTTAGGAATTACCACAGGAGTTAAAATAAATTCTCAGAGTGATGCAGAATTTGCTATTAGTGCTTTAGATGCAGCTATTTATAAAGTATCAGCATTTAGGGCAAAATTAGGTGCTTCGCAAAATAGGTTAGAACATACAATCAAAAACTTAGGTGTTGCTGAGGAAAACTTAACGGCAGCTGAAAGTCGTATTAGAGATGCAGATATGGCAAAAGAAATGGCCGAATACACAAAACAACAAATTTTATTACAATCAGGTACTGCTATGCTATCTCAAGCTAATCAATTACCTCAACAAGTTACACAGCTACTTAGATAAAAATTCCGGCCAAAGCCGGAATTTTATTTTTTTATTTATTTTTTAAAATCTTCTCAACATTGATTATCAAAACAATATCATTTTCTAAAGAAAAAGTGCTTTCAACAAAATAAAACTCCTGCATTTCATCTCCAACATCATTTAACGACATTTGTTCTACGGGTATTACATCAATAATTTTATTCGTAAAAAAACCATAATTTTTCTTTTCAAATTCAAAATTTATTATAATGTTATCTTTATTGTATTCTTGAAATTTTTCGCTTAATAATCTATTTAAATCAATTAATGTAATAGGTTGATTATTTTGGGTTATAACTCCAACAATAAATTCTGGAGTATTTGGCAAATCCTTTTTTTCAGAAGCAGGAATAAACTCTTTTATATTATTTGTTTTTAATGCATAAGTTATTTCATCTACTTTAAAAACAACATAATATTCAACTTTATCTTTCAAAAGTATTACTTTTTTTAATTCTTTAAACGGATTCTTCTTCATTAGATTCACTTCCTGACTCTTCCTTTTTTTCTATGGCTTCTAATTTTTTAAATATATCTTCAAGGTTTTTTGGGTTTTTTCTTGAAATAAACATTTTCTTTAACTCATCATAACTTTTTTCTATATCTTTAAAATTATTTACTATACTATCCATAATATTTTTATTTTTATTTGTGATAAGTTTTAATAAATTAAGTGCATTTTTTACCTGAGCAGATGATATAGAGTATTCTTTAATAAAATTTTCTATATCATTATAGCCTGTAGAAACAGTTCTAATTTCAGAAATATTTAAATCTATGGTTTTAAATAATTCATCTAATGTATTTTTATATTCATTTAAATCTTCAATGATATGAAAAATATGAGAATGTGTTTTTGAATTGTATTCTTTTAGTACATAAGACATATCTCTCATATCTGATGCAATTACTGCAAATGTTAATGAATTTTTCTCTTTTGAAGCTTCTAAAGCAGCATTTAAAGATAATATTTCTGCTCTAAAAGATAATTCGCTTACTTTTTCAGAAATATCTGTTATTTTAGAAATCAATTCATTGAAATAAGGGATTTTAGCCTTTGATTTTAATAGATTATGACGCAATTTTTCGAGTTCTTTATCATAAGAATTCAATTTGCTTTTAAAATTATCGGAAACCTTTTGTGAATCATATACAGATTGTGATATTGCTTCAAAAGTTTTTGAAAGCTTTTCAATGGTATCGTTTTCTTCATTTATCCTTGACACTTCTTCATGAATTAAAGTACCTGTTTTATTTATATTATTTTCCAGATTATTAATCTGTCTGGAAAAACTATTAAATTGTTCTTTTAAATTTACCATTGTTAGCTGCAAGTTATCCGAAAAATCAATAAACATGGGTTCTCTTAAATTTATTGTAGAATCAAAGTTCATTTCATTTATTTTTTTCAATTCTGTTTTCATTATATCAATAGATTTATAAAATCTTTTTTTCAATATAACATGATTAAAAAGTATTTCCAAAAAGCTCATGAATAAGAACAACCCTAATCCAATTAAATAATATTTTGCAAAGGATGGGAATATAAGTTTTTTTTCAACATAAAATCCTATTTTCCAGTTTATATAATCGATTTTACTTACAAAAAGCAAATAATCTTTTTTATTTTTATTTATTTTTATGAATCCATCTAAATTTTTTAAATCTCTTATTATATTATCTCGAAAATTCTTGGCAAATGTACTGGAATTAATACTTCCATCATTGTTAACGCTAAAATAACTTCCCAGATTATCTACAAAAAATATTTCACCTTTTTTCTTAAATTTAAAAGCATTTGTATTTAAAAATAATTCTTTTAAGTTTAGCGAACCGCCAAAAATGTATTTTTTACCATTTTCATAGTGTTCAACTGCAATTATTATAGCAGTATTTCCAGATATTTTGGAAGTGAAAATATCACTAATTGCCCATTTTTTATTATTGGTATATATTTCTTGAAAATATCTATATCGAGAAATATTTGTAAATATATTTGAACTTGAAATACTTTCTCCATCAGAATTTGCTATGAAAAATTCCTCGAATTCCGGAAATTCTTTTAATTTGCTTTTTAAATATTGTAGTATATTGGATGTTTTAGTTGAATTATAAGAAATTTGTTTTGGCATTAATTTTAATTTTCCTACTTCATTTTCGAAATATAGAGAAATATAATCTCCTTTGCTTTCTAAATTATTCATTATACTTTCTGTAATAGGGTTAGAAATATTTTCTCCCAGATCAAATTGAAAAAAATAAATTATAACAATTATTAAAATCCCTAAAATAGAAATAGATACTAAATTCAACAACCCCTTCATAGATATTCTAAACATTTATATCCTCCTATCCTAAAATAATATTATCAATTAATCTTGCTTTTCCAACAAAAGCAGCTACTGCAATGAGAACTTTATCAGAAATATTTTCAACATTTTCAAGAGTATATTCATCAACAATCTCAATATAATCAACCTTTACTAAGGGGTATTCATTAAAAATTTTTTGCATTTCAGTTTTAATTTTTTTGGCACTTTTTTCACCGTTTTCATATAATTCTTTTGCTTTTTTTAATGATTTATTCAACGCAAGTGCCTGTATTCTCTCTTCTTTGCTTAAATAGATATTTCTTGAACTCATTGCTAATCCATCATGTTCCCTAATAATAGGCATTTCAATCATCTGGACATCCATATTTAAATCATTAACCATCTTTCTTAAAACTCTAAATTGCTGAGCATCCTTCTGACCAAAATATGCTCTGGTAGGTCTTACAATATTAAACAATTTAGAAACAATAGTTGTTACACCCTTAAAATGTCCAGGTCTTGATTTTCCACAAAGAACTTTTGTCAATTTTATTTCCTCAACATAAGTTGAATAATTTTCTGGATACATTTCTTCCACAGATGGATGAAAAATGTAATCCACATTAAATGGTTTTAGCATTTCCATATCTCTTTCCATATCTCTCGGATATCTATCAAAATCTTCATTTGGACCAAATTGTGTAGGATTTACAAAAATACTTACTATAACAATATCATTATCTTTTCTTGCTTGTTCAACCAATGACAAATGACCCTTATGCAAATATCCCATGGTTGGAACAAAACCTATAGTTTTACCTTTTTTTATTAACTCATTTCTAATATTCTTCATTTTATTTATATTATTGATTATTTCCATAAATTTCCCTCCATTCATTTTAAGAAAATCTAACTAAAAGAATTTTACCACATAATGAAATTTTTTCAAAAATAAAAATCTCATTTAGCTTTTTATATATGATATTTATAAAAAACTTGAAATTTTATATCATATTAGTGTATAATTTCAAATGGTTATTGTTATAAATATATAAACACAAAAATTATATTATTTTAAAAGGGGGTTACATTTACTATGAGTAAAAAGTTCTCTAAGATTTTTTTTGTAGTTGTATTTATAGTTTTATCGATATTTTTAATTAGTTGTAGTGCTCAAACAGAACAAAAAGTTTCACCAGGTGAAATAAAATCTGAAATTAATGCTACTGATGTGGAGAACGCAGAAAAAACTAGCGAATCTCTTATTGAATTAACCTTTGAAGTAACTTTACCAGAGAATACTCCAAAAGATGAAAATATATATATCGTTGGTTCTTTTAATGATTGGAATCCTGGTGATGAGAATTATCTTTTAAAAAGAAATGGAAATATTGGAACAGTTGTTTTAAATGTTGAAAAGGATACAGAAATTGAATATAAATATACACGGGGTAATTGGGGAACTGTTGAAAAAGACGAAAACGGTGAAGAAATTGAAAATAGAAAAGTTATTGCTGATGAGACTAAAACTATAAAAGATGTTGTTGCAAGTTGGGCAGATATACCTGCTGAAATTAAAACAAAAGCACAACCTGGTGAAGAAGCTGTTGTCACATTTGAAGTCACACTTCCATCGAACACACCTAATTCAGATCCAATATATATTGTAGGTAATTTCAACAATTGGGATCCAGGGCAGCTTGAAATGGAAAGAAAAGGGAATAAAGCTGTTTATACACTGGATACTGAAGTGGGAAAAAGATTGGAATACAAATATACAAGAGGCAATTGGGATACTGTTGAAAAAGATGAAAATGGCGAAGAAATTTCAAATAGAGTATTAATAGTAACAGATACTGAACAATTGCAAATAGATAAGGTTGCTTCATGGAGAGATATTCTACCACAAGAAACTTCAAATTCATCAGAAACACCTGAAGTAAAAAACATTTCTGATGAAGTAATTGAAAACTTTTTATCTTCAATTCCAAAAGGTGATGAGAATAAAGAACCATTAAAAGTTGCTATTGTATGGCATCATCATCAACCATCATATAAAATTCCAGGAAGTTTAAATGCTGAAATGCCATGGGTTAGAGCACATGTTATAAATGATTATCCATATATGGCAGATTTGGTTGACAAATATTTGACTTCTGGAAGTGTAACATTCAATATTACACCAGTGTTATTAATGCAATTAATGGATTACGTCAATAATGGAGCTAAAGATAAATATTTGGAACTTTCTTTAAAAGATAATTTAACAGATAAAGAAAAAGAATTTGTAAAGTGGCATTTTTTTGATATAAATCCACAATTTATTGATTCTCACCCAAGATATAAAGAATTAAGAGAAAAAAGAGATAAAAATGCAGAATTTACTTCCCAAGATTGGTTGGATTTAAAAGTGGTATGGAATCTATATTGGATAAACATTGAATATATAAATAGTGATGCTAAGTTAAGGGAGTTAGCTGAAAAAGATAAAAATTATACAAAAGAAGATTTAGAATATGTAATATCAAAACAATATGAAATTATGTCTGAAATAGTGGATAAATATAAAAAATTGTGGGATGAAGGAAAAATCGAATTAACAACAACACCTTATTATCATCCAATACTCCCTTTATTGGTTGATATGGGATGGCCTGAAGATGCAAAAGCACAAATCAAAAGAGGTTTAGAATATTTCACAAAAATATTTGGCAAAAAACCAGAGGGTATGTGGCCTTCAGAGCAGGCTGTAAGCACACCTCTTGTTCCTATGTTTGCTGATAATACTGTAAAATGGATAATTACAGATAAACAGATTTTGCAAAAAGCTGGAATCAACACTGGTGATCCACGTCAATTATATAAGCCATATAAAGTAACAGTGGATGGGAAAAGTGTTATAGTATTTTTTAGAGATACCGACTTATCTGATAGAATTGGATTTAAATATTCAAATATGTCAAAAGAAAATGCAATTAAAGACTTTTTGAGTGCCTTGCATAAAATTCAAAAGATGAATGATGTGGGAGATATGGTTGTTACAATTGCTCTTGATGGAGAAAATGCCTGGGAACATTATCCTAATAATGGAAATGATTTTAGAAAATTATTTTATCAAGCTTTATCAAATGATCCGTATATAGAATTGGTAACTCCAGGTGAATATATAGAAAGTTATGATATTAAAGATAAATTAACTCAATTACCAAAAGGTTCATGGGTTGGCGGAAGTCTGGATACATGGTATGGGGAAAAAGAAGAAAATGAAGCTTGGGAAAGATTAGCTCAAGCCAGAAAAGTTTTAATGGGAAATAAGAATAAATTAACAGAAGAAGAATTAAAAAAAGCTCTTGACATATTATATTCAGCAGAAGGTAGTGATTGGTTCTGGTGGTATGGGAGTGACCAGGATGCTGGAAATAATGAAGTTTTGTTTGACATGCACTTTAAAAAATTATTAGTTCAATTATATAGAATATCTAAAGTTCCTGAAGATAAAATTCCTGGATATTTATTCATAGCAAATAAGAAACCATCTACTGCTTCAAAAGGAAATATTGGAAAAGTAGAAATTACTTTAGATGGAATTATTGATGAAAAAGAAATGATGAAAAGTGCGTATTATTCTGATGATGATTCTGGCGTAATGTACAAAGAAGGAGATTTGATTTCAGGCTTTTATGTAGGAAGGGATAATGCAAACATATATGTAGCTATTGAATTAAAAAAATCTTCTGATGAGTTAGCTGGAAAACCTTATAAATTAGAAATTTATACCGATGCTCCAAATGCAAAAAAATTAAATACTAAAACTGCCTATTCAAAATCTGGAGAAAAGATAACTGATCTGGGTTTTGCACTCGCAAAAAGATTTAGTTTTAATTTGCAAAAATATCCAAAATCTCACGATTTATATTATTATAATGCAAGCGGAACAGAGCGTTGGATGATAGGTGGAAGGGTTCCTGATTTAATAGCAGTTAATGGAAATATAGTAGAATTTAAAATACCATTTGATTTAATTGGAATAAAAAGCGGCGATGAAATCAATCTTGCAGTTGTTATGGCTCATACAGAAAAAAATAACTCTAAAGACGTTGATTTTGCTCCAAATTCAGGACCTGTTCACATAATGATACCAAAAGAAATTGGTGGAAAACTCATAAAAACCTTTGAAGACCCTATTGGAGACGAAGATGGACCTGGTGGTTATACTTATCCAAAAGATGGTGCATTTGAACCTTATAAAGGTTTATGGGATATTGAATGGGTTAAAGTATTCGATAACGATGATTCAATTGTATTCAAATTTAAATTTGGAGAAATGACAAATCCATGGGGAGCTCCAAAAGGTTTTTCACATCAACTAATTAATATATACCTTGATACGAAAAATGGAGGATTAACAAAAACATATAAAGATGGCGCAAGAGTCCAATTTGATAAAAAACATCCATGGGATTATTTTATAAAGGTTGCTGGATGGCCATCATATGGTCAATTGCTTGCTACAGTTGATGGTCAGGAAATTCCAGAAGGTGTTCAGGTGGAAGCTGATACTGGAGAAAAAATTATAACTGTAATTGTAATGAAAAAATTCCTTGAAATAAAAGATAATAGAATTTATGCATATTTTATGGTTGGTTCTCAGGATGGTTATGGAGCAGATCATTATAGAGCTGTAACTCCAGAAAATACTCAATGGACAATTGGAGGATATCCAGAAAATGCAGGAGATTTTGGACCTTATGTTCTTGATATAATTGTTCCAGAAGGATATGAGCAATATAGTATATTATCCAGTTATACTGACTCAGAATATGCAACATTAATACCAGTAGAAATTGATTTTTAAAAAGCTTTTTATAAAAAGAAACAACCCGAATATTGCGGGTTGTTTCTTTGTTTATATGTATTTTTTTATTATTTTCAATAATATATCAAATTCTTTATTCAAATCCAATTCGCCATTAATTATTTCAATATCTCTTTCGGGAAACCAATTTTTTAACCTTAAAAATCCATTTCTAACCTTTTCAAAAAAAGCTTTATTTTCCTTTTCGATTCTATCTTTTTTCTTATTTTTCATTCTTTTAAAAGATGTCTCAACAGATATATCAACAACAATTGTTAAATCCGGGATAATACCATCTAATGCATGTTTATTTATTTCGAAAACTTCTTTCCAACCTAATTCTCGGGCATATCCCTGATATACTATAGATGAGTCCACGAATCTATCTAAAATAATAATTTTTTCCATATTTGGTTTTATTAATTCCTCTACCAATTGTGCTCTACTTGCTGCAAATAACAATGCCTCACTTATATGACATATATTATAATCTCCCAATAACAACTCTCTGATCTTTTCGCCAAGCTCAGTTCCACCTGGTTCTCTATTCCATATAACATTATATTTTTTCAATTTAAAATATTCTGCTAACTTTTTAGATAAAGTAGATTTTCCAGAACTTTCTATACCTTCAAAAGTTATTAACATAGTTTCCTCCTTTATTCATTGCTATTTTTTAAAAATACTGGTGGATTTATTTTTAAATTTTCTCCCCCATTTTTTCTTAATACCCCACCTATTAATTGCGCAGTTTTATTTTTATTTCCATATGCAATATATATTTCCTGTAATGAAAATCTGTATTTTTGAGCCATATTTAAAAAGGTTACAAAATATGTGGGATGATATACAAAAATCATTCTTTTTTTATTTTTCAAAGCATAATATGCTGCATAAAAAAACTTTTCAAGATTTTTTTCATTAAAAGTTCTTGCTGTTTTTCTATCATTATATGGGCTTTTTAATGATTTTTCTGAGTAATGGGGTGGATTTGTAATAATACAATCCACAGACTCTCTTTTTACATATTTTGTAATATTGTATATATCGTCATTTATGAAATTTACTCTACTTTCCAAAAAATTTTTCTTTAAATTATCCACAGAATAAATATATGGTTCTTTTTGAATCTCAAAACCTGTTACTTTTATATTATTATAGATTTTAGCCAATGCAATCGAAATACTCCCTATTCCTGATCCAAATTCTAATATCACTTTTTCTGTTTTCAACAATTTTGCTATTTCTAAAAGAAATGTTGTTCCATGTGTTGGTGAATGAAATTTATTTGGAGATTTAAGACTTAATTCTTTAAAAAGGGTTTCAATCTCTATTTTCATTTAATCACCACACCTGTATTTGTAGTAAGTGTAGCTATATTTGTTTGGAATAATATACTCCTTGAATAATCCGAAATTTCCATTTTTTCAATGTTTGAATTCATGACCTTTGACCATGAGAATCTGCTCTGTCTTAGATTAGAGATATTTGTTTTATTTAAAAGAATTTTTGTTAATTCATTTATATTTAAGGTATTAAAATAAGATAAATCAGATTGAAACATATTAACATTTTCAAATGTTAATATGTTAAATGTGCTGTCTTTTATATACACTTCTTCTGTATTGTGAAATTTCAAATTACTTTTATATCCCAATGTGTTATATAAACAAATTCTGAAATCATTTACAGATAACAAATCTGTACCATCTAAAAATTCGGAATCTTCTAAATAGATTAATTTAGCTTTATTTCCTATTATTTTAACATTATCAAAAATTGTTTTTGAAGCTATAAAAATTCCTCCATCAACAATAATTTCTCCATTTCCGCTAATAAGAGATTTTCCAGCTCCTGGCATAATAAAAAATAAACCTTTTATTATTAATTTTGAATTTGACACAAATTTCAGGACACTTCCAGATTCAACCATAACCACACTTTTTTCTCCAAGTGTAGTTTCTCCTCCTATTAAAAACTCGGAATTTATTTGTGGTAAATATAAATTCTCTTCAGAAGAATCAAGGATATTTCTTACGAGATGAACAAAAGTTCCAGAAAATCTTATCGTTGGTTGAGATGGAAAACTCAATGTTCCGTATTTACTTTTTTTTCTTATCATTGCTATATTAGCATTGGTTAATCTGGCATATGCTGCTTTTGTATCTAATGCCTGTTTCCATCCGTACTTATATGGAACTTCAACAATATATGAATCAACATTCGTTTCATAATTCCAACCAAATGTATCAACAGAAAAATCTATTAACTTTGGATTACCTGTTGCAATAGGTAGAATGTTTTTTTCTAATTCAACATTCATCCTTTTTTTACTATAATTTCCACCATTATCAATAACTATTAATGTTGCCTCTTTTGAATTATCCAATAAAACCTCATCTATATTAATTAACGAATATATGTTTTTTTCTGTTTTTAGAATTATTTTCAAATCTTCGTCTGGTGTCCAATCATCTGAAACCTTTATATTTGTTTTTCCAAATAATGATATTTTTAGATTGTTATTTAAAATTTTTGGTTTTTCATCAATATCTGTATTTATTTTAATTATTTTATCTTTTGACTTATTATTATATTTGTCTACTGCATATAACTTATATTTAAGTACTCCACTATTTTTTTCTAATGGTATTTTTAAACTTATATTAAATGTATATTTTTTATTGTTCCCTTCCAATATAAATTCTTTTAAATCTGTAGCTGGTGAAGATGCTGTTATATTTAAATTTCCACTTTTAATATAATAATTAAAAAAAACAATATCTGGAGGAATATTATCAAAATATAAAATTATATATTTTTTATAAATTTCCTTATTATCTACAAATAATTTTATTGTCACCATATTTTTTCCATTTTTTAAATCGGTAAAATAATATAAATTTCCTTTCTTATTAAAAGTTATTTCATTTCCTTGATTATCAAAAAATTTTAATTTGTAATTATCTATATTTGCAGTTATTTTAACGGGAAAAAAAGGTGACACAATGTCACCTTCAATTTTTATCTCTACTCTTTTTTGTGGATAAAAACATGAACTTAATAAAAGCAATAATAACAACACAACAATTAAAATGCTATTTTTCATTTATTTCCCCTCATACAAATATTTTAGTATTGGTGAATCAGGAGATAATAATAAAATATTATCTTTAAAAGAATCCTTATATATATCTGCTATTCGTTTTAATTCAAAAAATTCTGGACTCGCGTTGTATGCATCTGCATAAATTGCTATAACGCTTGCATCAGCTGTACCACGTATTATCTCAGCATTTTTTTGTGCTTCTGATAATATTATTTTGACTTTTTTATCTGCTTCTGCTTTGATAATTTCTGATTCCCTTTGTCCTTCAGCTCTTATTTGAGCTGCAATTGAATACCTTTCAGCCATCATTCTATTATATACAGATTTGGATATATCTGGAGGCAAATCCGTTCTTTTAACTCTAACATCAACAATCTCAATTCCAAACTGTTTTAAATTCTCACTGCTTCTTTTTGTGATTTCTGTCAACATTTCTTCCCTTTTTTTGGATAATACTTCATTTAATGTATATTTAGCTACTAAATCCCTTACATTTGAATAAACAACATCATCTATTCTTGTTAAGGCCAACTGTACCGATCTCATGCTTTCTATAAACGTTTTGGGATCGTTTATTCTCCATATAGTGTACGTATCGACTATAACTGTTTTTTTATCAGCTGTAATGATTCTTTCGGGGTCTATATCATATAACATAAGCCTTTTTTCAAATTTTACCACATTATCTATAAATGGTGTTTTAAAACTTATACCAGGTTCTGTAACAACTTTTTTAATTTCACCAAATCTGAGTACTACTGCTTGTTGTTCCTGATTAACAATAAATAATGATGTATAAATAAATAATATTATAACAATTGTTATTAAACTCAAAACGATTGATTTTGTTGTTTTTTTCATTTTGTACCACCACCTATCTCAGGTAAGTTAAGTAATTTAAGAGTATCCGAACTATCCACAATAACTTTTTCTTTTGAATTTTGAATCAAATCTTGAATGGCTTCCAGAATAATTCTTTTTTCTGTAATGTCTTTAGCTGCTTTATATTCTTTTAACATTGCTTTAAATCTCTTTGCCTCACCAGTTGCTATTGCTACTCTTTCATATGAATAAGCTTCTGCATCTCTTAATATTTTCTGTGCCTGACCCTGTGCTTTTGGTATTACATCATTTGCATATCTATTCGCTTCATTTATAAATTTCTCCTTATCCTGCTTCGCACTATTTACATCATCAAAAGCCTTTACAACTTCATCGGGTGGAGCTACTTCTTGCAAATAAACATTTTCAACCTTAATACCTGCACCATATTCATCCAGTATTTTTTGCACTTTTGCTGCTGTTTCCATCGCAATTCTGTCTCTTTCAGAAGTTAAAACATTATCAATTGGATTAATCGCTACCATTTCTCTCAATACGCTTTCTGTGGCAAATTTCACCATATCAAAGCCGTTTAAAATTCTAAATGCAAACTTTACTGGATCAGCAATTCTATATTGAACTACAGCTTCAAGACTTACAATGTTTTCATCCCCTGTAATCATCAGCGATTCTTCAGTAACGGGCTGATATTCAACTCTTCCTCTGTAATTAACTGTTCTGAATCCTATTTCAATTTTCTTTAATGTTTTAATATCAACAATTCTATGCGATTGAAAGGGATATGGCAATCTCCAGTGTATTCCTGGTCCTGTTGACGAGGTATATTTTCCAAAAGTCAACACCAATCCCATTTCTGATGGTCCAACCTGGTAAATGCTAGTGCTAAAATAACCCAAAATCAATAATATTACAACCAGCCAAAAAATCCTTTTAAAAAAATTCTTTTTTCTTCGAGGTTTTTCTTCTTCAACATCGAAGATTTCGAAATTATCTGTCATACTCCATCCCTCCTATATGTTTAAAATCTTTTTTATCACTTTTATATCTTTTGCATGCATTTTATCATCACCTGGTGTTTCTAAGTGCATGGGTATTTTAATTATTTCATTAAAAGAAAAAAAAGTCTTAAAACCGTTTATTCCAATTTCACCTTTACCAATAAATTCATGTCTATCTTTGCCTGCACCCAACGGAAACTTTGAATCATTTAAGTGTATCATTTTTAATTTTTCAAACCCTATATAATTTTCAATTTCATTTAATAAGTTTTCCACACCCGCTCTATCTCTAATATCATAATTTGAATCAAAGCCGTGACAAGTATCATAGGTTATTCCTATTTTATGTGGGAAACTACACCTTTTTATTATTTCACCAAGCTGTTTTATATTCCAGCCAATATTTCCACCTTTTTTAGCTACATTTTCAAGTAATATTATCACATCTGTATTATTCAAATCTTCTAATATTATATCCAGAGCTTTTGCAACTCTATCAAAGCCAAATTCTTCCCCTTTTCCAAGATGCGAACCCGGATGAACATTGAAATGTTTTATTCCAAGAGATATGGTAATTTTCAATTCTTCTTTTATTAAATTTATGGACTTTTGCCAATTTTCATCATTTGGCGTTGCAAGATTAATTAAATAACCAGAATGAACTAACACATCATCAAAAGATATATTAAACTTTTTCATTTGTTTTTTAAATTCCTGTATATCTTCATCTTTAGGATATTTAACTTTCCATGTCCTGGGACTGTGGGAAAATATTTGAAAAGTATTACCATCTATTTTTTTTGTTGCCTGTGGAACATTGTGAAATCCCTTAGATGTACTCATATGCGCCCCAATTTTAAACATTTATTTTACCTTCCTTTATTAACCATTTTGCAAATTTTAAATCGAATTCCGTTGTTATTTTTATATTATATTCTTCTCCTGGTATTACTCTCACAAAATTTCCTGCTTTATGAAAAATACTGGCATCATCAGTAAAACTTTTAAGTTCATTCTCGAAATTTGTATATGCTTTATATAACTTTTGAAAATCGAAACATTGAGGAGTTTGATGTAAATATACCTCATTTCTATCCAATATTTTATCAATTACATTATCAACAACATGAGATAAAGAATTTTTTTCAGATAATGCTAATACAGCAGACCCATACTTTTTTGCTACCTTTATACTCTCATCAATTTTATTTATAGAAATAAAAGGTCTTGCAGCGTCGTGAATTGAAACTATAGAAACCTTAAATCCAAAATTATTATATAGAAAATTTAAAGCATTGTATACAGAACTCTGTCTCGACTCCCCCCCCTCTATTATACCACACAATTTGTTAATATTATAACATTCCTTTTTTGTCTCTTCCATATATTTCTCATTAGCAACAACAACAATTTTATTGATTAAATTAGAATATTCATATTTTTCTAATGTAATTCTTAACAAACTTTTATCTAAAATCTGGTAAAATTGTTTAGGATAAGAAAGTTTTGTCCTTTTACCTTTCCCAGCGGCAACAATAATACCAATATTCATAAAATCACCTCAATTTGTATATTTTATTTTATTATACTATAAATTTATGTTAAAATTATAATTAATAGATTAAGAAAGGAGAGAAAATATGTATTTAATAGGGATTGATTTAGGAGGAACTGAAATAAAAACAGGACTTGTTTCAAAAGCTAAAGGTATCATAAATAAAGTTTCTATTCCAACTGAAACAAATAAAGGTATTGAAAAAGTTGTAGAAAATATATTAAAGAGTATAGAAATTGTTGCAGGAGATAACATAAATAAAATAGAAGGAATAGGAATAGGGTCTCCGGGTTCTATCGACAGAGATGCGGGAATTGTCAGATATTCTCCTAATTTACCATTTCATAATTTCAACCTAACAAAAGTAATATCTGATACATTTAAAATACCAGCATTTGTTGAAAATGACGCAAATGCATTTACACTCGGCGAGTGGTATTTTGGTTCTGCACAGGGATTAAAACATTTTGTCGCATTAACTTTAGGCACTGGCATAGGAGGAGGCGTTATTTCGCATGGATTTTTGATTACAGGAAAAGATGGAATTGGGGCTGAATTAGGACATGTTATAATCGATCCAGATGGGCCATTATGTGGTTGCGGTTCAAGAGGTTGTATTGAGGCGATTGCATCAGCTAAAAATACTGCAAGGTGGGCAAAAGAATTTTCTATAAAAATACCAAATAATAAAATCGTAGAATTGGCTGGCGATATTGAAAAAATAGAATCAAAACATGTTTTTATGGCTTTAAAAGAAAATGATCCTGTAGCCAGAATGGTTGTTGATAAAATTACTGATGCTCTTGCAAAAGCTATTACAAATTATGCTCACATATTCAATCCGGAAATGGTTGTAATTGGAGGAGGAATGAGCAAAGCAGGAAGAGACTTACTTAATCCTATAAGAGAAAAAATTAATTTATATTTAATGCCATCTTTCAAAAATACCTTTAAAGTGATGCTGTCTACTCTTGTAGAAGACGCAGGTATTTTAGGAGCGTCTGCAGCAGCAATGTACCATTCAAGATAATAATTAAATTGTCACAAAAGTATAATTAAAACGAGGTGGAGAAATGGAGTTTATTAAAAAAATCTTTAATTTTGATAACATAACACAAAAAATTTTTACTATAAATATTCTGGTCTTTGTTATGATGTTCGTATTTGGTGGTGGATTTCGTGCATTTTCAAATGTATATACCTTAATTTTTGCTGGAGCACAATATGGTAAATTAATTACCATATCACATCAATATTTTAGATTTATTACATCTATGTTCGTTCATGGAGGATTTCTGCATATAGCCTTTAATATGTATGCATTATATTATCTTGGAAATATTGTTGAAAGAGTATATGGACCTTATAAATTTATAACCATATACCTTGCATCTGGAATTGGCGGCTCGTTGTTAACGCAAATATTTATGCCAGACGCATTTTCTGTTGGAGCAAGTGGTGCAATATTTGGTTTAATTGGATTGCTATTTGGGGCAGGTTTTAGAGAAGATACCCCACCTATGATGAAGCCAATGACAGGAACAGCGTTATTACCTGTAATTATAATAAACCTTTTTTTAGGATTTACCTCATCTGGAATAAATAATTTTGCACATATTGGAGGACTAATTACTGGATTTACGTTTGGCTGGCTCACATCTGTTTCAGATACATATACATCATATAAAAAGTGGAAAATATCCGCTTACATCAGTTTAATATTAATATTAATTTCATTCATATGGTTATTAATTTTTGATATTCAATTTCTAATAGGGGGTTAAATTATGGAAAAATTATATTTTAAAGTTTCCAGAGATCCTATTTATTCTGAAATCTTTATATATCCTCTGGAAATAGTTATAGCGGATACCCCGCTGGTACAAAGACTAAGATATTTAAGTCAATTGGCTGGTGCGGAATATGTATATCCAAGCGCTACACATACAAGGTTTTCACATTCTTTGGGCGTTATGCATATAGCAGGATTATACGCAAAAAAACTTTTTGAAAATAATCATCAAAAAACACGAATACTAAGATTAGCAGGATTATTACATGATCTGGGACACGGGCCATACAGTCACCAATTTGATGATGTGATTTATAAACGAATGGGACTAAAAGATGGACATGATGAATATAGAAAAAAAATACTCAATACAAAATTAATTGATCAAACATACAATGTATATAAAAAATTAAATGATGCAAGAACAAAAAATGATTTCTTAAAAGATTTGTCATTAACAGTAAAAAAGGAAATAAAAGATGAAGAAGCTGATATAAAAGAAGCTTTGAAACATATTATGAACATGATAAATGAATTATTTGAAGCCGAAAATACTGGCGGAAGCCCGGAATTCAACATAGTTCAGGGGCCTCTTGGAGCAGATAGATTGGATTTCGTTTTAAGAGACTCATACTACGCTGGTACAAGAGATTTTGGAACAGGTGATCTTGATAGAATAATACGAAATGCATTTATAAAAAAAGAAAAAAACAAAGAGAAATTATGTTATAATATAAAGATTATAGATAATATATATACTGTTTTGTTTGCAAGATTCATGATGTATAAAAATGTTTATTTTCATAAAACATCCAGAGCAGCTGATCAAATGATTCAGGAAATATTACGTCTTGCAGATGATATTTTAGACTTAAAATCAAGGGTTAAAGATTTAGATAAATTTACATCATTAACTGATCAAAGAATAATTAATGAAATAGAAATTATATATGAACAGGTATATGAAAAAGGCAAAAACAATTTAATTAATCCCGAATTGATGCAGAAAGCTGATAAAATCGCAAAAGCATATAATCTTGTAAAGAGGTTAAAATCAAGAGATCTGTGGAAATTATTAATAGAGATACCATTTTCAACTACTGGTTTAGATCCTTCAGTAATTAGTGTAAGTGTAGCAGAAAATGTTTTAAAACAATTAAAAAATAATATAGAAGCTGCAATTAATTCCAATATAGATAAAGAAGATAAATTAGAACTTTCCTATATTATGGATAATTTTGAAAATTTATTTGTAATAGACACCCCATATAAACTTGCATTAATGCACCCGAAAGAATTTTTATCAACAGATGTTTCAATTCTTGATTACAATGGAGATATTTTAGGTTTTGATGAAGTATTTGAAAGATATCCTGCTTATAAATTCATGGAGAGCAATTTAATTCAGATATCCAGAATATATTTAACAGAAGATAAACGCGAAATTCTAAAAAGGTTGGATTTGATTCCTAAAGTAGGTGGAATTAATATAACAACAAGATGGTAATAAGGAGGCGTTTTATGAAAAACTTTAACTTTGATTTAGAAAAAGCGAAAAAGATAAATAATAAAATAAATGCTATTATAGAATTCACTAGAATAGACGGGAACAAAAACGGAAAATATTATTCTACACCATTTTTGGTAAAAGATAATATACAGGTAAAAGGAACAAAAAACACCTGTGCATCAAAGATACTTGAAAACTATAATTCAACTTATACAGCAACAGCTGTTGAAAGATTGTTAAATGCTGGATTTACAGTTATAGGAAAGACAAATTTAGACGAATTTGCAATGGGAGGATCAAATGAAACATCAGCATTTGGTGCAGTAAAAAATCCATGGGATTTAAAAAGAATTCCCGGAGGATCCAGCGGTGGTTCAGCTGCGGCAGTAGCAGCAAAAATAGTTCCTTTTTCTTTAGGATCTGATACAGGTGGTTCTGTCAGACAACCAGCTTCATTTTGTGGTATAGTTGGATTTAAACCCACATATGGAGCTATTTCAAGATATGGATTATCAGCATTTGCATCATCGCTGGATCAGATAGGTGTATTGTCAAGAAATGTAGAAAATGCTGCTATTGTAGCGGAAATTATGAGCGGCAGAGATGAAAATGATTCAACTACATTGGATATAAAATGGGATTTAACCTCTAATCTGAATAAAGAAATTGAAGGATTAAAACTTGCAATACCAAAAGAAATATTTGAATTAGAAGGAATAGATAAAAAAGTATTAGATATGTTTAAAGATAATATAAAATCTTTAAAAAATGCTGGAATAATAGTGGAAGAAGTATCTATTCCTCATTTAAAGTATACTGTTTCTATATATTACATTATTGCTCCATCAGAAGCAAGTTCTAACCTTTCAAGGTATGATGGAATAAGATTTGGATTAAGAAAGGAAGAAAAAACCATTAAAACCACATATATGAAAACAAGGGATAATGGGTTTGGAATGGAAGTAAAAAGAAGAATATTCATGGGAGCTTTTACATTAAGTTCAGCATATTATGATGCCTATTATGCAAAAGCAGCTAAAATAAGAAATTTATTGAATAATGACTTTGAAAAGATATTTGAAAACTATGATGCTGTATTAACTCCTACATCACCAATACTACCTCCAAAATTTGGAGAATTAAAATCACCTTTGCAATATTATTTAATGGATTTATTTACAATTCCTGCGAATATGATTGGAGCACCAGCTATTAGCATTCCTTCAGGAAAAATAGACAATTTACCCTTTGGAATTCATCTTATATCAAAACCTCTTGAAGATGCTAAATTACTAAGAGTGGCAAAACAGCTTGAAAATATTTTTGGTACACTTGATTTACCGGAGGTGCTTTAAATGAAATACAAAACAACAATAGGACTTGAAATACATACTCAATTATTAACTAAAACAAAAGCATTTTGCTCGTGTTCTGCTAATGCCTTTGAAAGCTCGCCTAATACCAACATCTGTCCTGTTTGTACCGGGCAACCTGGCGCATTGCCGATATTTAATGAAGAAGCTTTAAATCTTGGAATAAAAGCCGCTTTAGCATTAAATGCAAAAATAAATAAATTTTCACGATTTGATAGAAAAAATTATTTTTATCCAGATCTTCCAAAAGGATATCAAATCACACAATACTTTTATCCACTTGCAAATAATGGGTATATAGAAATAGATGGGAAAAAAATACGTATTAGACGTATGCATCTTGAAGAAGATTCTGGGAAAATGTTTCATGAAGGAGATAATCTGGAAAATGCATCTTATAGCTATATTGATTATAATAGAAGCGGTATACCTTTAATAGAAATAGTTACAGAACCTGATATTGAATCTCCAGAAGAGGCGCGAAAATTCATGGAAAAATTGAGAAATATACTGAGATATGCTGAAATTTCTTCTGGAGATATGGAAAAAGGTGCTTTAAGATGTGATGCAAATATATCAATAACTGATACAGAGAAAAATATACAGAGTAATAGAGTTGAAATAAAAAATATAAACTCTTTTAAATTTGTTGAAAAAGCACTTGAATATGAAAGAAAAAGAATTATAGAATTAATGGAAAAAGGTGAAAGAATACCTCAGGAGACAAGAGGCTGGAATTTTTCAACAAGATCAACATTTTCCATGCGTTCAAAAGAAGAAGAAGCGGATTATAGATATTTTCCAGAACCCGATATTCCACCTATTATAATCACAAAAGAAAAAATAGATGAAATTAAAAATATGATGCCAGAAATGATAGATGAAAAATCCGAAAGATTTGTAAAGCAATACAAAATAAAAAAGTATGATGCGGATATTCTTGCTGGAGATAGAGAATTGGCTGAATACTTTGAAAATGCTGTAAAAAATGTTAAAAATCCACAATTTGTAAGTAATTTAATAATTACAGATTTAATGAGAGAAATGAATAAAAATAATATTGAATTAAAGGATGTAAGAATAAAAGCTGAACATTACGAAGAACTTGAAAAATTATTGGATAGCGGAAAAATATCAACTAAAATAGCAAAAGAAATATTTATAGAAATGTTTAAAACTGGAAAAATGCCTTCAGAAATTGTGAATGAAAAGGGATTAGAACAAATTGATGATGATAATATAATTGAAGAAATAGTAAAAAGAGTAATAGAAAATAATCCTAAACAATATCAGCAATATAAAAATGGAAAAACAAAACTTTTAGGATTTTTTGTTGGTCAAATTATGAAAGAAACAAAGGGAAAGGCAAATCCTCAAAAAGCAAATCAAATTGCAAAAAGATTATTAGATGAGTAGTTTTTAAATAATAAATAATTCCCCGTAACGGGGAATTATTTATTATGACATTCTACTAATTCAATTTCGCAATATTGGTATACAAGATTTAAATTTTCCTTTTTCTATTTTAAGAATAGTTATTTATGGTGTCCAATTAGTAAAGCGAGCGAAAACTCGCAGATTGTCCGAAAAAATAGCGAATGAAGCCGGTCAATTTTGCACGGATGCAAAATTGAGTGAAGCCGAACATGGATGTGAGTCTGATACGACCGGCGAGAATGAGCTATTTTTGAGGATTAACAATCAAGGTTTGAGCAACTTTACTTTTTGGACATCGTAAATAGTTATTGATTATGTCCTATTTTTTCTGTTTTTCAATATTTTTTAAAAGTTCTAATAGTTTAGAAGATTTTTTATCAATAATATTCCAGAGTTCTTTAACATCTTTTTCGTATTTTTTCAGTATATTTAAAACTTCAGGGTTAAAGTACTGAGGGTTAGTTCTATTATCTCCATTTAATATTATATTTATAGCTTCTTCATGAGAAAATGCACGTTTATATGGTCTTTCTGAACGTAGAGCATCATAAACATCAACAACAGAAACTATTGCTGCACATATTGGAATTTCATCACCTTTTAGTCCATATGGATAACCTTCACCGTTATATTTTTCATGATGATATATTGCAATGTTTTTTGCTATTTTGAATTTTGGAGAATCTCCAATTAAAACGCCACCATATATTGTATGTTTTTCCATAACTTTCCATTCTTCTTCTGTTAAAGGACCTTTTTTCAATAATATTTCTTTTGGTATCATTATTTTTCCTATATCATGTAAAGGAGCATAATATCTTATTTTCTCCACATAATCATTGTTTAATCCAAGTTTTTCTGCAATAAAAGCGGATAATTCTCCAACCCTATTTACATGATTACCTGTTGTTTCATCATAACCTTCTGCGATGATAGATAATTGGGTACTAAAATTAAGATATGCATCTTCTAATTCATTGTTAATCTTTTCAATTTCTTTGTAAGAAGATTCTAATTCTTCATTCATAGCATTAATTTCTTCAAATGATGTCATAATATCTTCAGCCATTTTTTGGTATTCAGTCATCAACTCATTAATTTCTTTAATTTCACACTTTTCCATAATTTTATCAAATTCAAGGTAACGTGTTTTCTGAAATTTTTTCATATTATCAAGCATTATTTCAAATGGTTTTGATATCTGTTTTGATACTTTATGTGCTTTTTTGGAGATAAAATATAGCATTATTAAAAGACCTACTAAAAAAATATATATGTTATACAACATTATATTTCTTAGTATCCCCAGATCAAATTTTAATACAATTCCAACAGGTCTAAACATCGTATTTTCATCTTCATATTCCCATAAGTAATATAAATTTACTTTATTCCCTTTTTCTATTAATACTTCCTTTTCTGTATTAAATACCTCAGATAAATATTTTTTATCTGTTTCATTTATACTCCCCATATTTCCGGATAATTCCTCAAAATACATATTATAGATATTTATTTCTTTTATAAATTTATATTTCTTTTCGAGCTCTATAATATTATCCATAGTCTTTTTTATTTTATCAAAAGCCAATGAATGATGTAATAAATAAAAATCATTATTTATCCTTATATATATATTTTTTGATAATCTATCTGTTTTAAGTATAAATTCGACCATATAATTGTAATTTTCTAATGTGGATATTTTTTCTTTAAGTTTATCATCCACACTATCAATATTTATTTTTTCTATTTTTGTATTTGTATTATAATGCATAGTGTTCATATAATCTATTAGTTTTTTCTCAAAATCATCGGTATCTCCAGACTCTTTTATTTTCTCAATAAATCTATCAAGCGATTTATAATATTTAGCATCAAAATCATACAAAGAATTATATATAGAGTCAAAAGTCATCCGTACAAGTTCTATAGTATTTTCTTCAAATTCTTCATGCAATACTTTTATATTATAAAAACTAATAACAGTTAAAATTAATATAACAAATAAAACACCACTAATCACAATTCCCATAATATTTTTAGAAATTAATTTATATAAAGTTGTTAATTTCTTTTTCATTCTATCACCCTTTCTAATTCATGATAAAATTATTATACTTAATTACACTTAAAATTTGCTTAAAATATACCTTACAAATAATATTATATCATAATATATTAATTTTTTGTGAATATTATGATTAGAGTTGACTTTGAATATAAAAAATGTTATACTATATATGAACATATATTCATATATAAAGGGTGATAATATGAAAGACAAAATAGAGATCTGTCAAACTATTGAAATTCATAACGATATTATAAAAAAGGTTAGAAAAAATACTCCAGATGATGATAATTTAAACAAATTAGCAGATTTTTTCAAAATAGTTGGCGATAGAACAAGGATTAAAATTTTATATGCATTACTTCAAGCTGGTGAAATGTGTGTATGCGATTTATCTACAGTGCTTGAAAAATCTCAATCTGCTATTTCACATCAACTTCGTGTTTTGCGACAAGCAAATCTTGTAAAATATAGAAAAGAAGGCAAAGTTGTATATTATTCTTTAAATGATGAACATGTGAAATTAATTCTCGATGTTGGTTATTCGCATGTTAATGAAGAATAATTTTTTCTTTGTTTTTAAAATATGAATATTTATTCATATATTCATAAAAGATAAAAGAGAGGAGCGTTTTTATGGAAAAAAAAGAACTTATTTTAGAAGGGTTGGATTGCGCCAGTTGTGCAGCAAAAATTGAGGAAAATGTAAAAAAAATAAAAGATGTTGACGGCGTTACTGTAAATTTTATTACCAAAACTTTAACTGTAGAAGTTAAAGATGAAAATAAGATTGAAGAAATAAAAAAATTAGTAAAAAAAATCGAACCAGAAGTTGAAGTTATCAAAAAAGAAAACAATCAACATGATCATAGTCATAACCACAGTCATAATGGAGAATTTAATAGAAAATTAGAAACTATAAGATTATTTTCTGCTCTTGGAATTTTTATAACTGCACTAATAATAAAAGAACCATTTTATTTAAAAGTTGCTCTGTATATTGCCGCTTATTTGATTTCAGGTGGAAAAGTTTTAATTCGTTCTTTTAAAAATATAATGAGAGGTAATGTTTTTGATGAAAATTTTTTAATGAGTGTTGCAACTCTCGGAGCAATTGCAATTGGTGAATATCCTGAAGCAGTTGGTGTAATGGTATTTTTTGAAATTGGTGAGTTATTACAAGATTTAGCTGTTGATAATTCAAAAAGATCTATTAAAGCCCTTCTTGACATACGACCAGATTATGCGAACTTGTTAAAAAATGGTCAAGAGGTTCGTGTTTCTCCTCAAGATGTAAAAAAAGGCGATTTAATTATAGTAAAACCTGGTGAAAGAATTCCTTTAGATGGCGTCATAGTTAAAGGAAATTCCATGGCAGATACTTCTGCATTAACAGGAGAATCCGTTCCAAGAAGCATTAAAGAAAATGATGAAGTTATGAGTGGATTTATTAATCTTAATGGATTAATTACAATAAAAGTTGAAAAAGAATATGATGAATCTACTATATCGAAAATATTGGATATGGTTGAAAATGCTGCTGCAAAAAAGGCGAAAACTGAAAAACTTATTACCAAATTTGCAAAATATTATACACCAGTAGTTGTATTTTTAGCCATTGCTTTAGCAACATTACCTCCACTGTTAACAGGAGCACCATTTAATGAATGGATTTATAGAGCTCTAATATTTCTCGTAATTTCATGCCCTTGTGGACTTGTTGTTTCAATACCTCTTGGATACTTTGCTGGTGTCGGAGGCTTATCAAAACATGGTGTTTTAGTTAAGGGCGGTAATTATCTTGAGGTATTGAAAAATTTAAATACTATTATTTTCGATAAAACCGGCACACTCACTGAAGGTGTTTTTGAAGTAGTTGAAATAAAAACATTTAACGGTATAAACGAAGATGAAATGCTTGAAATTGCTGCTTATGCAGAAGAACATTCAAATCATCCAATTGCCGAATCAATAAAGAAAAAATATGGAAAAGATTTTAATAAAGATTTAATCGAAAATTATGAGGAAATTTCTGGTTATGGTATTAATGCAAAAATTAAAGGAAAAAGAGTTCTTGTTGGTAATAAAAAATTAATGGATAAATTTAACATAAAAGTCCCTGATATTAATTTTAATGGAACTATAGTATTTGTTGCTGTTGATGATGTATTTGCTGGATATATTGGCATTTCTGATAGGATAAAACAAGGAGTTCCTGAAACAATTAAAAAACTGAAAAAATTAGGCGTTAAGAAAACTGTAATGCTTACTGGGGATAGTGAAAGGGTTGCAAAAGAAGTTGCAAAAGAAACTGGAATTGATGAATATTATGCTGAACTATTGCCAGGAGACAAAGTCAAATTCTTTGAAAAATATAAAAAGGGTATTTCAACCGCATTTGTTGGCGACGGAATTAATGATGCACCTGTTTTAACGAGAGCAGATGTTGGAATTGCAATGGGTGGTCTTGGATCTGATGCAGCAATTGAAGCAGCAGATGTTGTAATCATGGATGATGATATATCAAAGCTCATAGATTCAATAGAAATTTCAAGAAAAACTTTAAGAATAACATGGGAAAACATAATAATAGTATTGGGTGTAAAGGTATTCTTTTTAATTCTTGGAGCATTGGGATTAACAGACATGTGGGGTGCAGTATTCGCTGATGTTGGGGTTACATTAATTGCCATATTTAACTCATTGAGAATATTAAAAAAAAGATAAAAAATATAGCTGGAGTGTCCAGCTATATTTTTTTTATTAATTCTTTGACTGTATGTTTTCAAAATAATTATAATAAATATTTTTAAATTTATTTTTCTAATTTTAAAAGTTTTGCGTTTATTGCAACAATAACTGTACTTAATGACATAAATACTGCTCCAAGTGCTGGACTTAAAAGAATACCCCAATTATATAAAACTCCTGCAGCTAATGGAATAGCAACGGCATTATATCCTGTTGCCCATAATAAATTTTCGATCATCTTTTTGTAAGTATTTTTTGCTAAGCCAATAATTGCAACAACATCTCTAGGATCACTTCTAACAAGAACAATATCAGCTGATTCTACAGCTACATCTGTTCCAGCTCCTATAGCAATTCCAACATCAGCTTGTACTAAAGCTGGTGCATCATTTACACCATCTCCCGTCATTGCTACAACTAAATTTCTTGCTTGAATTTCCTTTATCTTTTGAGATTTCTCATGAGGTAAAACTTCGGCAAAATATTCATCAAGTCCTAACTCATCAGCAACCCATTTTGCAACTTGTTTGTTATCTCCTGTAAGCATCATACATTTTATTCCCATTTCTTTTAATTTTGCAATCGCTTCTTTGGATTCTGGTCTTATTATATCAGCAAGTGCAATTGCTCCTTTTAATTCTGAATTGATTAATACATATACAACTGTTTTTCCAGCTGAATGTAATTCATCAATTTTCTTATTTTCAACTTTTATATTATTTTCTCTTAAATACCCTGGACTAACAACCATAACATGTTTTCCTTCAACCTTTCCTTCAGCACCTTTTCCAGGTATTGCTTTAAAATTATCTACTTTCATACGATTTTTCGCTGCATTAGCTATAGCTTTAGCAATTGGATGTTCAGAATGTAATTCGATCGAAGCTGCATAATTTAAAATATCTTCTTCTGTCATATCATTTGAAAGTTTAATAATATCAGTTACACCAAATTTCCCCATTGTTAGTGTTCCTGTTTTATCAAAAACAATTGCTTGAATATTTCGTGCTCTTTCAAAGGCTACACGATCTCTAATAAGTAATCCGTTTTTCGCAGAAATTGCTGTTGATACTGCAACAACAAGCGGAACAGCAAGACCAAGTGCATGAGGACATGTAATAACCATAACTGTAACTGTTCTTTCAAGAGCAAAAACAAAACTCTTTCCAACTACCCATGTCCATATAAAGAAAGTTAAAGCTCCTCCAGATAATGCTATACCTGTTAGCCATACAGCTGCACGATTAGCTAAATCCTGTGTTTTCGACTTACTTTCTTGAGCTTCTTTTACCAGTTCTATAACTTGAGAAAGATATGAGTCTTTCCCTGTATTCTTAACCTTAACTTTTAAAGAACCTTCTCCATTAATAGAACCACCAATAACAAGATCATTTTTCTTTTTAGTTACAGGTTTACTTTCACCTGTAAGCATAGATTCATTTAAAGAACTTTCTCCTTCAATTATAATACCATCTGCTGGCACTTTTTCTCCTGGTTTTACAACAACAATATCTCCGGTTTTTAATTCTTCAAGTGGTATATCTATTAAAGAACCATCTGGCATAAGTTTATGAGCATCGGAAGGCATCAATTTTGCAAGTTCCTCTAGCGCTCTTGATGCACCCATTACCGATTTCATTTCAATCCAATGTCCAAGTAACATAATATCTATTAATGTTGCAAGTTCCCAAAAAAATATTTCTCCTTCTAGTCCAAATACAACTGTACTACTATAAATATATGCAGTACTTATAGCTACAGCTATTAAAGTCATCATTCCTGGCCTTTTTGCTTTTAATTCTTCAAAAAAACCTTTTAAAAATGGATAGCCACCATAAAAATATATTATTGTTGATATTCCAAAAAGAACATATAAATCCCCTGAAAAACGCAAAGTATCAGAAAGTCCAAATAGTTTTTGAACTAATGGTGATAATGCTAAAACTGGTATTGTTAGAATCAAAGAAATCCAAAAACGTTTTCTAAAATCAGCAACCATATGTTCATGATGACTGTGATGATCATGACCGGAGTGCTCATGATGTTCATGTTTCATAGTGTCATGACCGGAGTGTTCATGATGTTCGTGTTTTCTTTCATCCATTTCCATCCCCTCCTTTAGTAATAGATGTTTTTTCGAAAGAAAAAGTTATATTTTCCACTATTTTAATTATACTATTTTTATCCAATTTTTTCAAATAAATTTAGTTATTTAAAAATAGATTTTTTAAATAATTGAATAAAAATCGGTAAAACAGTCAAAGAAATAATTAGGCAAAATAATATACCAAAAAATAATAAAAATCCCATTTGAGATACTAAAGGATCTTTAACAAAATATAATGAACCAAAACCTACCATACTTGTTATTGATGTAATTATAACAGCCTTACCAGATTGTTTTAGCATTTTATTTATACTTCTATTTGCAATATAACTATGAATCATATGTATACCATCATCTATTCCTATTCCTAATATTAATGGAATTACAACTATATTTGCAATATTAAATTTTATATTAAATAACAACATAAAATTTATAAGCCATAATGTTCCAAGTACTACTGGAGTCAAAGTTAATAACGTTATTTTTAATTTTCTAAAATAGAATAAAACAATAAAAAATATTAAAATAAAAACAAGAAAAGAACTTCTATATAAATCATCTCTAATGTAATCAATTAATTTTATCCATACAAATGTAGTACCAGTAGAATTTTCATTAATTTTTCTAAGTACATTTGCTACTTTTTTCATATTTTGTTCATCCCAAAAACCTTCTTTTATAAATACAAAGGTTGCAATATTATTATTTTTATCAAGATATTTATCTTTTATATAGTTCGGAAGTCTTTCTATTGAAATCTCTCCATATTTTGATGCATTTTCTATGCTTTTTATTATAAAAGAAAAGTATTTTTTTATTTTTAATTGAATTTCTTGTTGCTCTTTTTTGTTTAATTTATTTAAATCTTCCAAAATTGTTTTAAATTCTAAAGATTTTATTTTTCCAAAAATTTTATCATTTTTTATTTGATTTAAAGCTAACATTGTTATTAATTTAAGTGAAACATTTGCTATTTTTGGTTTTTTTTCAGATAAATACTTTTTATTTAACTCTTTTAATATTAAAATCTTTTTAGATTGATTTTCTGGTATTAATAATGTCAAAGAATCAATTTCAGAATATATATTAGTTTTTTTCAATTTATTATATTGTTCTCTACTTTCTTTTATATTTTTTGCTATTAAAATATTATATTCAAAAGATGTATTAAAATCTTTTTTTAATAAATTTTCTAATCTTACAGAAGGCAAGTCAGGAAGCAAATCAAAAGCGTTATAATTAAATTCAATATTACTTTTAAATAAAAAAGGAATAAATATTATTGAAAAAATTATTACTATAATAATATATTTGTTCTTTAAAAGGATTTTTTCAAAATGTTTACTTAAAATTTCTTCTTTTAATATAATTGATTGTTTAGGATTTGAATAAGAGATAATTGAAGGCAAAAGAAATGTAATCGATAAAAGAGACATTAAAATACCAGTTCCTGCTATAAAACCTAATTCATATAATCCTTTAAACTTTGAAAACATCAAAATATAAAATGAAGCTGCCGTTGTAATTGCTCCAGCAAAAATACCTGATAATGTGTGTTTAAATACTTCTTCTAAACTATCAATTACATTTTTTCCTAAATTTATTTCATAATAAAATTTTGTCAAAAAATGTAATGAAAAATCCACACCAAGTCCTAATAATAATATGGCAAAAATACTTGTAACAATATTTAATCTCCCTATTACTAAATAATTTATACCTAATGTCCATATAATAGCAACTATAATAGGAACTACAATATAAACAGCAGATGAAATACGTTTAAAAGAGAATATAAATAAAATTATCAAAAATAACAATACAAAAATTGATATTATCGTAATTTTCTCGTTTAAATTTTTTTGTTGTTCTGCCATAATTACAGGCATACCTGTAATTCCAATATTTAAATCAGAATATTTTTTTAAAACTGGATCTATATTTTTTCTTACCTCAGATACCATTTTTTCAAAAAACAACATATCATGATTAGCATTTGTTGGTCTTAAAAATATAAGTAATGTTGTTTTTGAACTATTATAATAATATTTCATATTAAACATTTTAAAAGATGGATCTTTAATTTTTTCTATTAATTCATTTATAATAGTTATTTCTTTTTCTGTTATATTTTTTTTTGTACTCAAATATAATAACATTTTAGAAATATTATTTTCTTCTTGAGATAATTTTAATAAATCTATATTATTTTCTATTAAATAAACTGCTTTTTCAAACATATCATCATTTAAATATAATAAAATATTCTCTTCTATAAAATCTACTGGATACTTATAATCAATGTATTTTACATATTTATTTAATTTTTTCAGTGTTTTTGCAATTTCTTCTGCTGCATTTTCCATTAATGTATTATTATTACCTTTTATGAAAATAATCATATTATCAAATCCACCAAAATTTTTTGAGGTATTATTAAATTTAACAATTTCCGGATCATCTTTAGGTAATAATGTATATGTTCCCATATCTATAATTGTTTTTGATGCAAAAAATGTGAAAAAAATCGTTATAAAAATAGATATTAATATTATCCAGACTCTGTATTTTATAATAAATCTAAATATTTTTTTATTTATCATATTTGACTCTCCTTTTAAGTTTTTCACACATCATACAAAAAATAATTTCATATTAATAATATGAAAAATCGCAAGGTTCTCTTAAATTTTCATTTTTAGCATGAATTGTCTGAACGAGGTTGATTTTTTGACACCACGTCATAATGCTAAAAAAGCACACCCTTAACAGAACCGTTAAGGGATGTGCTTTAAAATTTTATTTATTTTCCATATCCATTTTTTTATCATTATTATTATCTTCATCTTTTGATTGTTCGTTATATTGATAATAATTATTTGGGTAATTCATCATATTTTCATATTCATTTTCATTCATCATATCTGAATATCCATATTCGCCCATCATCATATTCATCATACCTGGATAACCATATCCACCCATCATATTATATCCATTAGGAATTTGTCCATATCCACTCATCATCATATTCATCATACCCGGATAACCATATCCACCCATCATTCCATAAGCAAAATTCTCCGGTATTATATATATTTTATTGTCAATTTCTACTGATGTTACAATTAATTCTTCAATTTTTGAAAAACTGTATAAAACTACTGCTTTAACTTTAATTTCTTTTCCTTCAACTATTGGCAAATCATTATAAAACATATACATATTGTCTAATCTTAATACGTAATAGGTTCCTTTATTATCTTCAGCTAATGCCACCGGCATTTGTTCGTTTAATTCAACAACTTTCAAATCCAAATTTACTGAAATTATTGATTCATTATTTTCATTTACTGTTCCTAAATTTTCACCATGAGCAAACATTAATGATAAGCTCAAAATTAAAACAATTCCCATTAAAAATTTATTTTTCATTGTTTCACCTCCCTATTCGATAAGTTTCTTTTTTCTCATATACTCTTCTTCTGTTATTTCTCCATTTACAAATTTTTCATTCAAAATTCTCAATAAATCTTCATTGTTTGTTTTTACATTTGATTTTTTCGAATTGTTAGGCTTAACTAAATTTTTAAATAAAAAATACACTATTATTATCAATAGAATCATAAAACCAAAACCTATTAATGATCCTATAATGCCACCATATCCATAAAAGCCACTCCAACCCCAACAAGGCATAATTTTCACCTCCTAATTAAAATATGTTATATCTCAATCCTATTATCCAATCAAATTTAAAAGTATTATTTATAATATTTCCGACATTATCTTTTATTCCAACTTCTATAATATATTTATTATCAAAAGCTATCCCGCTACTTAATACAACATCTATTTTTTCATAATCTGTGATATCTTTTATTTTATTTTCTATTGCTATTCTAAACGGAATATATATTGTATTTTCCTTATTATTTTCTTTAATTATTCTTTTATAAAACATCATATGCATCATGGGGAAAATAAATAAATTATTTGTTTTAAATCCTGTATTAACTATATCAATTCCAACTTTTATATCATCTAAATTAATATTTTTATTTGGATATATTAAAATTTCACTAAAATCTTTTTTATAATAGTTATCTATAGCTAAAGGAATATTTGTATATAAAGAAAAAATATTTATTCTACCATATATATCAAAATAACTTTTTGTTTCATCATTTAAATATGTTTTATTGATGGTTTCAATAGAAAAATCTATTATATTACTAAACGATACTATTACAACACTCAAAATGGTAAACATTAATATTATTTTTTTCATAAAAACACCTCACATTATTTAACAGCATCTTATCTATTAAGTAAAATCTTTTTCTTTCTTAAATATTCTTCTTCTGTTATTTCCCCATTTACAAATTTTTCATCCAAAATATCTAAAGCCCTACTACTTCCTTTATATGTTTCTTCTAACATTGGTTGTCTAGATTCGTTTATTGGGCGTTCTTTATGATGTTCATGATGTTCATGATATCCTCGATTGTGATGTGAATTATGAAAAAAACCTCTCCCAAAACCTCCGCATGACATAATTTCACCTCCTAAAGCTGAAAATTATTATATATTTGTAATTTTTCGATAATTTCTGGAATATATTTTGTTTTTGCAATATTTTTATCATATATATGTATAAAATAATACGATATAACCATACCACTTAAGCCACTAAAAAAAGAGATAATTTCATTCAATCCCATAACAAATAGTACAATTGTTAATACTATCATTATCAGTAATGGAATACCATACATAACGAATGCAGCTTGTGATTCAAGAGAATCTTCTTTTTTTATGTAGACAAAATCATTTCTATTTAAGTTCAAATTTGATTTGTTAATAGCTCTAATTTTTCTGTTAGGATCACCTGTTAAATTACATGAACCTTTTATAACACAAGAACTGCAATTTGCGGCTTCTAAAGCTTGAACATAAATATATTCATCACCAATATCTACAACTTTCATCAATTCTTTCATAGAAATCACCTCAGATATTCCCAAAAAACTTTATTCAATAAGTTTCTTTTTTCTTAAATATTCTTCTTCTGTTATTTCTCCATTTACAAATTTTTCATTTAATATTCTTAAAGCATCTTCCTTTGCACTATTTTTACTCTGTGTTTCTGTTAAATTTTTTACTGCATCTGGGTTTTTCATTATATACCATATTATTAATATAATTAAAAGGAATCCAAAAAACATCATAATTTCTCACCTCACTTTAAATTTTTTAATATTAATTCTTTTTTTCTAATATACTCTTCCTCAGAAATTTCACCTTTAACTAATTTTTCATTTAAAATTTTTAATATATCTTCGTCTTCTCTTCTTATAATATTATTTTTAAAAGTAAAATTATTATTTGTAAAAATTTTTTTTAGGATAAAATATGCAACAACAAGCAGAAGTATTAAAAATATAAAACTTATAAATGAACCTATTATTCCATATCCATATCCGTAAGGTCTGAAACCAGACCAACCCCAACCATGCATCATAATTTCACCTCTTTTTATAAGCTATTAATAGCTCTTTTCAATGATTCTTCTATTTCTTTTGCAATTTCATATACCGCATCATTCTCCGTTGAACTCATTGCAATTGTAGGTTTTATTGCTGCGACTACTGTTTTTTCACCTTTTTCATAAACAATAACGTTACAGGGTAAAAAAAGACCCACATTTTCTTCTGCTAATATAGCTTTGTGTGCATTTTTAGGGTTACATGCTCCCAAAATAGTATACTTTTTAAAATCAATACCTAACTTTGCCTTAAATTTTTCATCAAGATCAATTCTCATTAAAATCCCAAAACCTTCCTTTTGTAGTTCAGCATTAAGTTTGATAATGGCTTCTTCAAATTCATATTCTGTTTCTTTTAAAATTCCATATTTCATATTTACTCCTCCTTTTTTGTTTTTTCCACCCCTGTATGGGTGGGACACTTGTAGTATAACACATCAACCTTAAAAAAACCTTAGAAATTATTCATTTTCTGCTATTAATTTTTCTATATAATTAATTTCTTCAACTACTTCATTTAATTTATTCACTACAACTTTTACATTTAATCCTTTATCTTTGCAGCTGTCTTTTAAGCTGCTCATTTTTGCACAACAAATATCAAACCCAAAATTTTTTAATGCATCAAATAATTTATTATCCATATCCATAATTTCTTTTAAGCTCATATTTTCATTTATTTCTAGTAACATACTATCCTTTCCTTTCATTTTTTCATAAGTTCTCTTGAGAATTCTATTTCTCTTTCTATAATATAATCCACATTATCTATTGTTTCTAAAATACTTTCATATTTAATTTCACATAAAACATAATTATCTTTCTTTGTTTTTTTTATTAATCCGGCATCTTCTAAAACTTTTAAATGCTGCGAAATATTAGATTGAGAAAGATTTAATTCCTCTATTATTTTAGATACATTACATCTTTTTTTATGTATAATGTCTATTATTTTCAATCTTACAGGATTTGATAATGCTTTAAAAATATTAGAAATTAATATATATTTATCCAAATCACATCACTCCAAAAATTCTATATTGTTTTATTTATATAATTCATAATTTCTTCCAGTTCGATAATTTTTACATTTACTTCCTCAGAATTATTTGAATATGCAGCATTTTTGACGCAACTTTCAAGATGAGAGTTCAATATTTGTGCATTTGCTTTTTTTAATAAAGCTATTGAAGCTAAAATTTGTCTTGAAATATCTATACAATATCTTTCATCTTCAACCATTTTAATTACTGCTTCCACTTGTCCTTTTGCTGTTTTCAAAATATTTAATCCCTTTTTATTCTTATGCATAATATCACTCTTTCATTATTATATTTTTATGAAAGCCCGGCCTAAAAGACCAGTCTTTCTATAATTTTTAGTGGCAACAACCGCCTTTGTGTTTTTTATGATCTTTATGTTCCATATGATGTCCATGATGATGCTTTTCGTGTTGATGATGTTTATGTTCCATATGATGTTCTTCATCATCATTTTCTTTAATTTCTTTTACTTCATAACCCGCTTCATCTACAGCTTCCTTAATCAAATTATCATCTAAATTTTCTCCTTCTATAATTGCTTTTCCAATTTCAACTTTTAAAATTTTTAGTCCTGAAATCTTTTCTAATTCTTTTTTTACATGCATAACACAATGATCACAAGTCATACCTTCAATAATAATTACTTTTTTCATAATTTCTCCTCCTTTTTTAATTTTTAGGTTTAAAGGTTTTTAACCTTAAAGCATTTAATAAAACAGAAACAGAACTAAATGACATAGCAGCTGCAGCAATCATAGGACTTAGCAACGGACCTCCAAATACATGCAATAACCCTGCTGCTATAGGAATACCTGCGGTATTGTAACCAAAAGCCCAGAAAAGATTCTCTTTTATATTTCTAATTGTAGCTTTACTTAATTGGATTGCTGTAACTACATCTTCAAGGTCACTTTTCATAAGAATTATATCTGCTGATTCCATTGCAACATCTGTACCTGAACCTATCGCTATACCAACATCTGCTTGAGCTAACGCTGGTGCATCATTTATTCCATCTCCAACCATAGCAACAATATCTCCGTTTTGCTGAAGTTTTTTAACTTCATTAGCTTTATCTTGCGGAAGAACTTCTGCTAATACAATATCTATACCTACTTGTCTTGCTATTGCTTCTGCTGTTTTTTTATTATCTCCTGTAATCATTGCAACTTTAATTCCCATTTTATGTAATTTCTCTATCGCACTTGCACTTGATGGTTTAACTGTATCCGCAACAGCTATTATTCCTTCAAGAATTCCATTTATTGCTATAAACATTGGAGTTTTTCCTTCGTGTGCCAACTTATTTGCTTCTTCATTTAATGAAATTTCAATATTTTTATCTTTCATAAGTTTTAAATTACCTAAATAAATATTCATTTTATCAATTTCTACTTCAATACCATGTCCTGGAATTGCCATAAATTTATTAATTTTCTTTAATTTTAAATTCTTTTCTTCTGCTGCTTTTACTATAGCCTCTCCTAACGGATGTTCTGATCCTTTTTCTGCTGAAGCTGCTATACTTAATAATTCATCTTTTGAATAATTTCCTTTTGTGTAAATATCTGTAACCTTAGGCTTCCCTTCAGTTATTGTACCTGTTTTATCAAAAACAATTGTTTTTATTTTATGCGTTGTTTCTAATGGTTCTCCACCTTTTATTAAAACTCCATATTCAGCGCCTTTACCAGTACCAACCATTATTGCTGTTGGAGTTGCCAAACCCAAAGCACATGGACATGCAATAACTAAAACTGCTATAAATATTGTTAAAGCAAATATTCCACCTGCACCTGCCAAATACCATGCTATAGCTGCTAATATTGCTATTGCTATAACTATTGGTACAAAATAACCTGAAATAACATCCGCTAATTTTGCTATTGGTGCTTTTGAACCCTGAGCCTCTTCAACCAATTTAATTATTTGAGCTAAAGCTGTATCTTTACCAACTTTTGTGACTTTAAATTTTATATTACCATTTTTATTTATAGATCCACCTATAACTTTATCTCCTATATTTTTTTCAACTGGAATACTTTCACCTGTTAGCATTGATTCATCAACTGATGTATGTCCTTCAATAATAACACCATCAACAGGTATCTTTTCTCCAGGTTTTACAATAACAATATCTCCAACTTCCACTTCATCTACAGGAATTTCCAATTCTTTTCCATCTTGTTGTATTAATGCTGTTTTTGGTTGTAATCCCATTAGTTTTTTTATAGCTTCTGATGTTTTTCCTTTTGTAACACTCTCGAGATATTTACCTAAAAGAATTAAAGTTATAATAACTCCTGCCGTTTCAAAATACAAATCATTTGCATATTGGGTATTACCAAAATAAATTTGAATAGTTCCAAATAATCCATAAATTATTGCTGCTGAAGTACCTATTGCTATTAATGAATCCATATTTGGACTTAACTTATATAAATTTCTAAATCCTATTGTATAAAATTTATAACCAGCAATTGCAATTGGGATAACCAATAATAATTGAATAAGCGCAAAATTAAATGGATTTACTTCTGGATTTACAAATTCTGGTAAGTTTGCACCTAACAAGTGCCCCATTGAAATATATAATAACGGTATTGAAAAAATAGCTGAAACTACAAATTTTCTCCATAATGTTTTGATTTCTTTTTGACGCCTTTCTTTTTCAAAATCCACACTATCTTTTGAATCAACTTCAAGTGGTTTGTATCCTGCATTTTCTATTGCTTTTTTTATTTTTGATAATCTCGTAATAGTTGGATTATAAGAAACTATAGCTTTTTCTGTAGCAAAATTAACATTTACAGAAACAATTCCTTCAATTTTATTAATTTCTTTTGTTATCGCATTTGCACAAGATGAACATGTCATACCTTCAATTGGAATTGTAACAGTCTTATAATCTACTGGAGATTCAACATCATAACCTACATCTTTTACTACTTCTTTAATTACTTCTTCGTTAATTTTTTCAGGATCAAATTTCAAAGTTAGTTTTTCCGTAGCAAAATTAACACTAACTTTTTCAATACCCTCTAATTTTCCTAATTTCTTTTCGATTGTTCGAGCACATGAAGTACACGTCATGCCTATTACATTAAGTTCTTTTTCAACAGCTTTATTATTTTTTTCTAAAACTTCGTTATCTATCATATGAACTCCTCCTTTTCCTTTTTTTTCTTTACCCCTATGGTTGGGGGGTGGGTTATAACTATAGTATATCCCTTAAATATTACAAATCAATACATTATTATGTTTTTTGTATTAATTAAAAATAAAAATAAGATTAATAATATTATTTTTTATTATAGTTGTTGACATTTTCATACTGTAATAGTATAATATTACAGAGGTGATATAAATGTGGTTTTCTATAGATTTTCATTCGCATACTCCTGTATATAAACAAATAAAAAATAAAATAAAAGAGAAAATTCTAAATAACGAATTAAAAAAAGAGATGTTTATTCCTTCAATTAGAGTATTAGCAAAAGAATTAGGTGTAAATTTAAATACCGTTGCAAGAGCTTATAGAGAATTAGAAAATGAAAATGTTATTAAATCTATACGCGGTTCTGGTTATATTGTTATAGGAATAAATGAAAAAGATTTTATTAATAATAAAATTGAAGAATTTAAAAAAGCAGTTGTTTCATGCAAAAGTGCAAATATAAAAAAAGAAGATCTATTTGAAATTATAGAAGATTTATTTGGAGGTGAATAACATGATTTTAAAGATTGAAGGTTTAACAAAAAAATATGGAAATTTAATTGCAGTAAACAATATTTCTTTTGAAATAAATCGTGGAGAAATATTTGGATTATTAGGTCCAAATGGTGCTGGAAAAACTACAACTTTAAAATGTATATTAGGTCTAAGAAAACAGAATAAAGGTCAAATCCAAATTAATGGAAAAATTGCTTATTTGCCAGAAAAAAAACAATTATATAAAAGTTTAACAGTTGAAAAAATGATTGAGATTAATAATTTTTTGACGAAAGATTTTTCCATAAAAAAAGCATATGAATTATTAAGTGATTTTAATATAGATAAAAAAATTAAGATTTCAAATTTATCTCATGGAATGCTTACACAAATATATATTATAATAACTTTTTCACAAAATGCTGATTTATATATTTTAGATGAACCAACATGGGGACTTGATCCTTTAATGAGAAATAAAGTTTTAGATTTAATCAGAGAATTTACATATAATGGAAAAAGTGTATTATATACCAGTCACATCCTTTCTGAAGTCGAAAAAATTGCAGATAGAATTGCTATTATGTCTAAAGGAAAAATATTAGAAATTGACTATCTTGATAATATAAAAAATAAATATACTGCCATATCACTTCCTAAAGAAGAAAAAACAAAAGGGTATTTATGGAAAAGTTTAGAAAAAGAAAATGTATGGATTATTAAAAACAACAAAGGAGAACATATAACTATAGACGATATCTTCGAAGCTATTGTAAAGGGGGAATGGTAATGAAAAAAGAGTTTTATGAAATGAGAGTACGTTTTTTAATCTTATTTATAATAACAATAATCTTATTTTTTTCTATAGCTCCATTTCAAAAAATATATGTAAATATGATTGAAGAGAATATAACAGTTATAAAAACATATGCAGAAAAATTTGGTATAGCAAATATGATTGAAAATTTAAATGATTGGAATTATTATATTTATACTCAATGGTTTGGAAAAAACTTTGGACAAATGTTACCGATTTTTGCTATTATAGCAGCATTTCCATTATTTTCACGAGAATTTGAAAATGGAACAATGGAATATTTGATGGTAAGAAAGTCAAGAGACTATATATTTTTATCAAAAGTATATAGTGGTTTGATTTTATTATTTTTACTTGTTATTTTTGGAAATGTATTGCCCATTGTATATTCTAATTTATTTAACAAAAATTTTAATTCAATTATAGCATATAAATATATGATTCATGGTTTGTTCGGTGTATTATTTTGGTACGAAGTAACTGTATTTTTTTCTATAATCTTTAATGATCAGGTTAAACCCATTCTTTCATCTATAGGTTTATTAGCTATTACAACAGCATTGGGATTCATAAAACCTTTAAACTTTCTAAATACTTATATCTATATTCTTGGTAATAATATTTTAAAATACGGAAAAATTGATTGGACTTATAGTATATACCTTTTTGTTTTAGGAGAAATTATCGCTTCTTTAGCATATTACACTTTTAAAAACAAAGAAATCTGAGGGAGGTGTTTTTATGATAGTAACAACTGTTGGTTATGTTCCCGGATATGAGTTCAAAGAAGTTTTAGGTATAGTTATAGGTAATACTGTTCATTCAAAACATTTAGGAAGAGATATTGCTGCTGCATTTAAAACATTGGCTGGTGGTGAATTGAAAGGTTATACAGAAATGCTCACAGAAGCAAGGAATATTGCATATGAAAGAATGATCGATGAAGCAGAAAAACTTGGTGCTGACGCTATTATTGGTATGAGATTTTCAAGCTCTGCTGTTATGCAAGGCGCTGCAGAAATGTTGGCTTATGGAACTGCTGTAAAATTAAAGAAAATAGAAGATTAATTTTTTTGATTTATTTAATATTTAAACTTTATTGTTTTAAAATAGTAATATTATTTGAATAACGATAGAATTTTGTTCGTAATCATAGATATTTGTTTATAATTATCTTTAATCTTCGTTAATTGTTATTTTCTATTTTTTGATTATGTGTTATTATAAAAATTGTATAAAATCATTAAAATTCGAGAGGAGGTTATCACATGTTTATTAGAAGATTAGTTTCATTAAATCTTGTTAGTGGGATAAGTGTGCCTATTTGTGATAACCTTGCTCACATCAATTATTATTGATGATAAAGTAATTATTTGGGCTATGGTTATCACAACCATAGCCCATTTTTTATTTTCCTCTTTTTGTTCTTTTTTATTTTACCATTTACACAATAAAAAAGTAAACTTTATTATAGTTTATTAAAATATCCAGAAAATATATAGCTTTTATTAGTTATTCATGTTGTGATTTTGAAATTATATAAAAAAACGTCCAGTTATTATACTGGACGTTTTTGTTAACCCCTAAGGGGATTTTGTTTATGGCTCCGGCGGAGGGATTCGAACCCCCAGCCTAGTGGTTAACAGCCACCCGCTCTACCATTGAGCTACGCCGGAACAACTTCCGAGGTATATTATAACATAAGATATGATATAAATCAAGAAAATTTTTCGCAACTAATTTGTTAAAATTTACTTCACATTAAAATATTCCATAATTGATTCGGCTATTATTTTTGCAAATAAATCCACATATTTCCCTGAAATAAAGTTAACTTCTACAATTGGATTTGATAAAAATTCTAATTCAAATAACACAGCTGGACATTTTGTATATGCTAAAACAGCAAATTCAGCGGCATTTGTAGATCTAAATGGTATTTTATTTTTTTCTATATATTTCTTTAAAATCTCCGCCATTTTTTTGCTTTCAGGTATAGAGTTTTTCTTTTCTATAACTCTTGATTGTATTATATCTTTATTATCATTCATATCAAGATTTTCTTTTCTTGCAATTTTTCTTGCATATTTGTCATCGGAAAAAGAAAAATAATAAACTTCCGATCCCCTAACACTTCTATTTTCAAGATATGAATTCAAGTGAATACTTATAAAAAGATCTGCATGTAAGTCATTTGCAATTTTTGCTCTATTATATAATTCTATAAATTTATCAGTATCACGAGTAAGATATACTCTTATATTTTTGTTTTTAAGTATTTCTTTTGTTTTTAATGCAACTTTTAATGCCATATCTTTTTCTCTTGTTCCAAGATATCCTAGTGCTCCCGGATCAAATGCTCCATGTCCTGGATCTATGACAACTACAGGTTTGGTAAAATCTTCAGTCATTTCTATATCCAACATAATTCGACCATTTTCTTCCAGTTTTGTGTATTTTTTTGCTTCTGCTCCAAGTATTATAGTCACCCATATTTCTTTTTGCGAATGCTGCATAGCTTTAATTCGGCTTAAAAATTTATTATTGAATTCTTTTGAAAAGGAAACTTCAGGAATTTCAACTCCAAAAACTTTTATTAAATAACCAGGAACAGCTGTTAATGGATATATCTCAAATTTTTCTGGTTTAGCTGAAAATTCCATTATAATCCTTAATCTATCCTTCATTAAAAAACCGTCTATACTTTTCAATTTTGCAAGTTTATAATTTAAGTAATATCCTTTGGAATTCTTAAAATATTCAAGATTAGCTATTTTGGCAAGAATGTTCAATTTTACAAAATATTTTTTATTAATATACATAAAATCTTCAGAATTAAGTGAAATACTTTCAGAAGAATTTATAATAGCAACTTCGGCTTTTGGAAAAACAACAGCAGACCACGTATCATCTAATTTTAATATAAACATATTTTCTGATGTTCCCATTATTATATATCCAAGCTTTTCTAAATAAGAAATATTGAGAAAAATATTATTGTTTTTCTCAATATAATTATTATTATCCACTTTTTTCCATTGAAGATATAATTCTTTTGAAAAAAAAGATAATGTAATAAGTAAAAATATTGATATTAATAATTTTCTCATGTCTAATTACCACCCATATAATGTTTCTCTATTGATACATGAGCATATTTAAATCCTGGTAATAAACCCAATGGATCTACGGATTTATCCGCTAATGTTCTAACTTCAAAATGGACATGAGGTCCAGTGGATATTCCTGTTGAGCCTACTCTTCCGATTAATTCACCTTTTTTAACGATTTCACCCACTGTAGCAAGTGCTTTTGACATATGTGCAAATATATAATAATGTTTTTCTGCTTTTATTTTTACGTATATTCCATATCCATTATCTTTTTTTACTTCAACAACCTTTCCACTAACTGCAGATAATATTGGCGCACCTTCGCTTAAAGCTATATCTACACCAGAATGAAATCTTTTTTCGTTATATATCGGATGTATTCGCCAGCCATACAACGATGTAATTTCTCCCCATACAGGCCAAGATACATCAACCTGCTTATTAAAGCTTAAACCAATGTATTCATATGGAATTTCTAATTTTTGGCCTATATAAAGAAGATCTGGATCTTTTATATTGTTATATTCAGCTATTAAACTTGCATCAGAAAAGAATATTTTTGCTATATAACTTAAATTGTCTCCTGATTTAACACGATATATCATTATAGCTTTTTCTGGTATTAATAAGTTTTCGCCAGGATATATATATTTCTTATATGCATAATCCGGATTATAATCAATAATAAGAGATAAAGGAATATTAAATTTATTTGCTATTTTTTCCAGAGAATCACCACTTTTTATTGTATAAATAAATGTTTTTACTGAAAATAATACAAGGGGTAATAAAATCAATAAGATTAAAATAAACCGATTTTTCATCATTTTCCTCCTAATAACTCAACTATTTTCTCTGCTATTTCATAATTTGGTAAAACAAAATCAGCATAATTTTCTTCTACAACTGCTTTGGGCATACCGTATACAACACACGTTTTTGGAGATTCTGCAATTATTTTCCCTCCATAATGCTTTATTTTAAATGCACCTTTTGCTCCATCTTTTCCCATACCTGTTAAGACTGCTGCTACTATATTTGATTTATATATTTCGGCAGCTTTATCAAAAGTAAAATCAGCAGCAGGTCTTACATTGTTTATTTTATCCGATGAATCCAGATATGTATATACTTTAGAGCCTTTTGATTTCAATCCCAAATGATAGCTTCCAGGTGCAATATATACCGTATCAGGTTTTAATTCTTCATTATCTTCAGCCTCTTTTACTTTTAACTCTGAAACTTTATCTAGTCTACTTGCAAGAGATTTTGTAAATCCAGCAGGCATATGTTGCACAACCACCACAGGCACATTTATACCTTTTGGGAGATTTGGAATTATAGTATCCAATGATCTTGGCCCACCTGTTGATGATGCAATTAATACAATTTTTTGTCCTCTTAGAAGGGAGGTTATTCTAGGTCTTTTTGCTTTGAATGTAGATCTTTTCGTTAATTTTGTTGGGTCTATCTTTGCAGCATTTCTTATTTTTATCAATAGATCATCCGCAACTGCTCTAAATGTCCATGAAACGCTTCCAGCTGGCTTTTGTATAAAATCTACTGCACCATTTCCCAGAGCTTCTATTGTTATTTCAGAATCTTTTGAGGTTAAACTGCTAACCATAATAATAGGGGTTGGATTTTTTTTCATTATTAATTTTACCGCTTCAAGTCCATTTAATTCAGGCATTTCAACATCCATTGTTATTACATCTGGTTTCAGCGTTATCGCTTTTTCTACTCCTTCGAGTCCGGTTTTTGCTATTCCAACAACTTTCATGTCTTTTTGTTTTTCAATTATGTCTTTTAATACCATTCTCATAAATCCAGAATCATCTACAATTAGAATTTTTATTACATTATCGGTCATTTTTTTCCCTCCCTTTAAACAAACTCCCAGTTATTATAAATACAATAAATGCTATACCTATTATTATACCATATTTTGGAGGCCAATTGAAAATTTTACCACCGAATATGACAACTGCAATTACAATAGAAAAAGATGCTGCGATTAGTACCGCAGCAGCACCTAAATCCTTTATTAGTCCTACGATAGGATTGTAATGAGGATGTATCAAATCCATCATTTTTTCTATTAATGTGTTTATTGTTTCTAAAATTAAAACAAAAAATATAGCCAATGATATCCATAAAATCTGACTTTCATTTAGGTTGAGTATAAAAGATAATGTAAAGGCTATTAAAGCGAAAAAAGTTTGAATTTTAAAATTTCTTTGAGTTTTAAAAACTTCAAATAAGCCTTTAATTGCAAAAGAAATACTTTTTGAAAATTTTCTCATTAAAATCCTCTTCCATTTTTATCATTTATTTTTATTTCATATTTTTTGTTGCTATATTCATAACCAATTTTTAGAGCCTTTTCGTCTAATTCGTAAAATTTTGGATTTACACGTTTTTTCATAATTTTAATTAATGTTTCTAATTTAACAATTTCACAATTTTTAGCAATTGCTCCAAGTCCTATCATATTTGCAACATTTGTATTTCCAAGTTCTTCGTATGCCAATTTTGATGCAGGAATAGCAACTATTTTTTTTGTAATTCTTGATACAGTTTGAGGGAGTGATTTTATATATGAACTATCATAAAAAATTATACCATTGTTTTTTATCATAGTTAAATGTGGAAATGCTATATCATTCATAATGTATAATATATCAAATGTTTCTGCTTTTGGATAATCAATAACTTCATCTGAGTATAACACGTCACAAAAAGATAAGCCACCTCTAACCTGAGCTCCATAATGCTGAGATTGAACTACCCAATAACCTTCATTAACAAGAGATTCTGCTAAAATAAGACCCATGAGTATATTTCCCTGACCGCCCATTCCACTAATTCTGATACTTCTTGGTTCTTTTATATTCACTTCACAACACCACCTAATTTTTCAGATAATTCTTCATATAAATCAAGATAGGTTTTTTTGTCTTCGTTATTATAAAATTCACCTATAATAATTTTACCTTCAAGCTCTTCACTGCTCATTTTTTTTGCTTTATTTAACATTATAGTATTTTTCTTAAAATAGTCCATAAATTGAGAAGGTTTACTCATTCCGTTATATCTTCCATAATATGTATGACAATTTGAAACTATTTCTACAACAGACATACCTTTATGTTTTATTGCATTTTCTATATATTTTACACTTTGGGTATAATGATATACTGTGCTTCTTGCTACATATGTTGCACCTGAAGATACTGCCATTTGAACAGGATCAAATGTGCTTTCAATATTACCATATGGGGCCGTGGAAGCCATAGAATCATGAGGTGTGGTAGGTGAATACTGTCCGCCAGTCATTCCATAGATAGTATTATTAAAAAGTATTACTGTTAAATCCATATTTCTTCTGCAGGCATGGATAAAATGGTTTCCACCAATAGCCAGCATATCTCCATCTCCACCCATAACAACAACTTCTAAATCAGGTCTGGCTAATTTAACTCCTGTTGCAAAAGGTATAGCTCTTCCATGCAAAGTATGTAATGTATTAAAATCAAGGTATCCTGTAACCCTTGAGGAACATCCTATTCCAGAAACTACTGCAACTTTATTTTTGTCTAAATTTAGATTTCCAGCTGCTTCAATGAAAGATTTCATAACAATTCCATTTCCACAACCAGGGCACCATACATTTGGTAGTCTATCCTTTCTTAAATACTGGAAATACTTTTGATTAGGCATAATACACCTCCAAGATTATTTTTTCATCATTTTAAATTCTACACCTGTTTGTTTAAAAAATAACTTTGTTAATGCATCAGGATAATTACCTCCATATATCACTTTCTTTATCCCAGCATTAATTATTAACCTTGCACAAATAGAACATGGTTGATGTGTCACATATATGTAAGCTCCATCAGTAGAAATCCCAAATTTTGCAGCTTGCATTAATGCATTTTGTTCTGCATGAAGTCCGTAACAGATTTCCTGATATTCTCCACTTTTTATTTTTAGATCATCTCTTATACAGTTTATTTTATCACAATGAGGGAATCCTGATGGTGGTTGATTATATCCGGTTGCCAGTATTCTTTTGTTTTTTACTATTACTGCACCTACTTTTCTATGCGTACACGAAGACCTTTCGCTAACAAGAAAAGCAATTTTCATAAAATATTCATCCCATTCTTTAGGATTAGATTCTTTCTCAAAATTTCTATTAACTAAATCCGCTATATATTTCTCCACTTTATCTTTCATATCCATTCTATATTTTCCCTCACTTCAAGAATTTTTTCAAATACCATTTTAGATAAATCCTGGCCTTTTTTTGACAATCTAATTCTATTATCCACTTTAATTAAGTCTGACCCTACATGAACAAAATTTTTGAAAAATTTTTCATATAATTTTCCATATTTTGTTTTTAATTTTTTTACTTTAATTCCATCTATTAATCTTAAACCCATGAATAATTCTTCCGTTAATTCTTCTAATAAGGTGTTTTCATTATAATATTCATATGGTATCTTATTTTCATTAAGATATTTAAAATACTTTTTTAATTCTGATGTTTTTGTATATCTTATATTATTTACATGTCCTCCGGCTGAAATTCCATAACCATAGTAATTTTCATTATTCCAATATATTAAATTATGATTACATTCGAATCCTTTTTTTGACCAATTGGATATTTCATATCTTTTATATCCCATTCTGTCTAATTCTTCTATTATTAAGTCAAAACCATCTTCAATAAATTCATATTCTGGTAATTTCATTTTACCTTTATCCAATAAACTTTTTAATGGCGTAGGATGATCATCATCAAATATGTAATAAGAAACATGTTGAGGTTGTAGTTTTTCTATTAATTCTAAATTTTTTTCTAAAATATTCATATTATCACCAGGTAATCCAAGAATAAAATCAAAATTGATATTAAAAAAATATTTTCTGGCTAGACTATATTTTTTTTCTATTATTTCATTGTTATATTGTCTATTCATAGCTCTTAAAATATTATTATCAAATGTTTGGATACCCATACTTAATCTGTTTATTCCAAGCATTTTGTAATTATATAATTTTTTTTCTGTTAATGTTTCAGGATTTGATTCTATCGTTATTTCGAAAGCATCGGTAATATTTAATTTTTTAAAAATATTTTCTATATATTTAATATCAACATAAGATGGGGTTCCGCCACCTAAAAAAACTGTTTTTATTTTTCCATCATATTTATCCAATTCTATATCTTTCATTAAATAATTAAAGTATTTTTGCTGTATATTAATATTTGTCGTCGAAGGGTAATCGCAATATAGACATTTACTTTTACAAAAGGGTATATGTATGTATATCCCGATTTCAGAATTCAAAGAAAAAACTCCCTCCGTCTTTTGTAAATATTAAACTAAATGTGTTATTCATATCCAGTCTTGAAAAAAATACAATAAAATTCGATTTTTCTTTCATTTTTAATTGCATGCCAAAATAATAATCACTTTTATTTATTTTTATAGGTGTTTGAAAATTAAAAAAAGGTGAAATTTCATCTTTATATAAAATACCATATGAATAATATCCTGATAAATATCTATTTTCAAAAATACCAATAGGAATTGAAAAAGAGTATCCTAATTCAGATATACCTATTATAAAGGGTAATGTAAAATATCTCTGTAATTGAAATGAATAATTTGATATATAATACTCATTATAATCCGTTGAAAAGACGGAACTTTTTATTATTGTAGGTATTAATATCTTATTTAAAGCTATACCTCTTTTTTCACTCCCACTTTTAAATACAGAAGTATATGTATATGAAAAATTTTTAGAAATCAAATCATTTTTATATTTTTTTATTGTTGTCGATAAAATAAAGGAGTTATTGTTTAAATTATATCCAACATCTAGGTTAAAAACTCTTTCACCAGTTTTTAGTTTCACTTTCTTAAAAAAAATCTGTTGAGTTTTGTAAAATGTTATTTTGTCATTATAATTGATTCCTAATTTTGGGAATACATTAAAATTATTCATGGATATCCACAAACCAATTTTAGATTTTTCTGATATATTCCATAAATTTTTAGAAATATATACATTCGTATTATTTATATTGATTGTATTTAAATTGAAAAAATAATTGTTAATTGAAAAAATACTTAAAGATAATAGTAATAATAATGCAGTAAATAGTTTTTTAAGCATAACTACACCTCCAATGAAAGTATTTTATTTAATTATAACATATTAATTTTAAAAAAACAGAAAATGATTATGGATTATTTAATTATATGTTTATTCCAATTCATTTATAATATTAATAGACTGTAAAAAAATAAGGCGCAAAGCGCCTTATTTTTTTACTATCGATATTCTTACCATATTTTTTTCAATTTCTGCCTGAACTTTAGCCTTTTCAGCGGTATTTTCTATTTGAGATAATTTAGCTTTTGCAGATTCAATAGCTTTCATGGTAGTTTCTACGTCAATTTCTTCAGGCTTTTCCGCAGCAGTTGTAAGTATTATCATTTCTTTTCCATCCATTTCGATTATTCCACTATGAATTGCAAATAATTCTTCTTTATCATCTTCTGTTTTTATTTTTAAAGGTGAAACTTTAAGTTTTGCAACTATAGGAAGTCGATTTGTTAAAACTCCCATTCCACCCTCAACTGTTGTGAATTCGGCATATTTAGCTTTTATTTCAGCTTTTATTCCTTTGGGGGTTACTATTTTTAGATCAAACATTTTTTACCCCCTCCTTAGACTTTTATTCCCATTTTCTTTGCCTTTTCTATTGCCTGTTCTATTGTACCAACCATATAAAATGCCTGTTCAGGAATATGGTCATATTTTCCTTCTAATATTTCTTTGAATCCTTTTACTGTATTTTCGACTTTTACGTATTGACCGCTAATTCCGGAGAATTTTTCCGCAACAAAGAATGGTTGTGTAAGGAATCTCTGAATCTTTCTTGCTCTTTGAACTGTTAATTTATCCTCTTCTGATAATTCTTCTATACCAAGAATTGCAATTATATCCTGTAAGTCTTTATATCTCTGTAATACCTGTTGAACTCCCCTGGCAACTTTGTAATGTTCTTCCCCTAGAACAGAAGGATCCAGTACTTTTGATGTTGAATCTAATGGATCAACAGCTGGATATAACCCGAGTTCAGCGATTTGCCTTGAAAGAACAATAGTTGCTTCAAGGTGTGAAAATGTTGTTGCCGGAGCTGGGTCTGTAATATCATCAGCTGGAACATAAACTGCTTGAACTGATGTAATAGAACCATCTTTTGTTGAAGTTATTCTTTCCTGTAATTGACCAACATCTGTTGCTAATGTTGGCTGATATCCAACAGCAGATGGCATACGCCCTAAAAGAGCTGAAACTTCTGAACCAGCCTGAACAAATCTGAATATATTATCTATAAATAATAATACGTCTTTTTTCTGAACATCTCTGAAATATTCTGCCATTGTTAATGCTGTTAAAGCTATTCTAAATCTTGCTCCTGGCGGTTCATTCATCTGTCCAAATACAAGAGCTGTATTTGGTAAAACACCTGATTCCTGCATTTCCAACCATAGGTCATTTCCTTCTCTTGTCCTTTCACCAACACCGGCAAATAATGATAGCCCTTTATGCTCAATTGCAATATTTCTTATAAGCTCCATAACAAGAACGGTTTTACCAACACCAGCGCCGCCAAAGAATCCTATTTTACCTCCTTTTGGGAATGGAGCTAATAAATCTATAACTTTTATACCTGTTTCCAGTATTTCAATATCTGTAGATTGATCCTTAATTGTTGGAGGCTCTCTATGTATTGACCAGTACTCTTTAGCTTCAACATCGCCTCTTTCGTCAATGGGATCACCCAAAAGGTTAAACATTCTTCCAAGAGTTACATCACCAACAGGGACTTTAATAGGAGCTCCGGTATCTACAACATCAAGTCCTCTTTTTAATCCGTCGGTTGAATCAAGAGCAACACATCTTACTGTATTATCACCGATTAACTGCTCAACTTCCAACACCAATTTTTTATCTGTATATGGATTAATTACTTCAAGAGCATTATAGACTTCCGGCAATTTGCCTGTTTCAAATTTAACATCCACAACGGGGCCTATTATACTTACTAATTTTCCAACATTTTTTTCCACTTATTACACCCCCAATATTATTCTTCCTGCAATGCCTGAGCGCCATTTACTATTTCTATTAATTCCTGGGTTATAGAAGCCTGCCTTGCTTTGTTGTATGCAAGGGTGAGCTTTTCAATTAAATTTTTTGCATTATCAGTAGCATTACGCATTGCATTTTTTCTAGCATATAATTCACTTATTTTGTTTTCATATATAATTAAATACATTTTAGACAATAAGTATAAATAAGCAGCTTCTTCAAATAATTCTTTTGAATCAGGTTCATATTCGAATCTTGGATCCATTGAACCTTCAAAATTTACAGGTAATAATTCAACAACTTCCGGTTTTTGAATTAATGCGTTTTTAAATGCACCATAAACGACCTTTACTTTACCTATATTTTTATCTTCTATAATATCGATAATATCGTCCAGTATATATTCAGCATCTTCCTGCTTTGGTACATCATACAATTTAGTTCTTGAAAGCAATAAATTTCCAGTTTGTTTTAGTTCTATTTCACCTTTTGATCCAATATTATAAAAACCTATAAAATCATCTGTTTTATTAGCTAAATCATTTGCAGCTTTTGTAAGTTCCATTGGAAAAGCCCCACATAATCCCATATCTGGTGTAATAACCACAATCAAAGTTCCTTCTTTTTTTGAAGTGTATATGCTATCTTCTACTGGAGCAATTTTTTTCATTATTTTTTCAGAATAATGAGCATAATCTTTCAATGAAGAAATTTCTTTGACAACTTTATTAGCTTTCGCAGCAGCAACCATTTCCATTGCTTTGGTTATTTTCATTGTGGATTGTGTTGAAGCTCTACGTTGTTTTAATACCCTAAGTTTTCCTCGACTCATGAGTTGTCACCACCCTAAGCCTGAAAAGCTGATTTAAAATCATCTATAGCTTTTCTAAGCTCTTTATCCAGTTCTTCATCTATGACTTTTTTGGTTTTTATAGATTCTAATATTGAAGGTTTATTTGATTTTAAATATTGTAAGAATTCTTTTTCAAATTTATTTATGCTTAAAGTTGGAATATCATCAAGATATCCATTAACACCAGCAAACACAATAGCAACCTGTTCTTCAACTTCCATAGGAACATATTGTCCTTGTTTTAATAATTCAGATAGTTTTTCTCCTCTGATTAATTGTTTTCTTGTTGATTCATCCAACTCTGTTGCAAATTGTGCAAAAGCTTCCAATTCTCTGTATTGAGCTAAGTCTAACCTTAAACTACCTGCGACCTGTTTCATAGCTTTTATTTGAGCAGCACCACCAACCCTTGAAACAGACAAACCTACATTAACAGCAGGTCTTTGTCCGGCGTAAAATAATGATGGTTCTAAATAAATCTGACCATCTGTTATAGAAATAACATTTGTTGGAATATAGGCTGAAACATCATTTGCCTGCGTTTCAATTATAGGTAGTGCAGTTAATGAGCCACCACCATAACTTTCATTTAATCTGGCAGCCCTCTCTAACAATCTTGAGTGTAAATAAAATACATCCCCAGGATATGCTTCACGCCCTGGTGGTCTTCTTAATAATAGCGATAATTCCCTATAAGCTGCAGCGTGTTTTGAAAGATCATCATATACAACCAGCGCATCTTTTCCGTTGAACATGAAATATTCACCCATTGCTGCGCCAGCGTAAGGTGCTAAGTATAACAATGATGCTGGATCGCTTGCGCTAGCAGCAACAATTATTGTATATTCCATAGCACCATATTCTTCTAATTTAGCTACAGTTCTTGCAATAGAAGAGGCTTTTTGCCCTATCGCAACATATATACAATTGACTCCTTTACCCTTTTGGTTAATTATTGTGTCTATAGCAATTGCTGTTTTACCCGTTTGTCTGTCTCCGATTATTAATTCCCTTTGTCCTCGGCCAATTGGGATCATTGTATCAATAGCCTTTAGACCGGTTTGTAAAGGTGTATCAACAGGTTTTCTTAAAACAACACCAGGAGCTTTATATTCTATAGGTCTAGTATGTTTAGTGTTTATTGGCCCTTTTCCATCTAAAGGCTCGCCTAATGGGTTAACAACTCTTCCCAATAGTTCTTCGCCTGCAGGGACCTGAGCAATTTTGCCTGTTCTAACTACTTTATTTCCTTCTTTGATAAGTTTATAATCACCTAAAATAATTATACCAACATTATCTTCTTCAAGATTTAATGCCATTCCACTTACTATTTCCCCGGTATCGGTGTGAATTTCAACCAATTCACTTGCCATAACATCCTTTAAACCATATGTCCTGGCAATACCGTCACCAACCTGCATTATCCATCCAACTTCTTTTATTTCACCTGATTCATAAGCTTTAATGCGTTCCTCTATGACTTTTTCAAGTTCATCAGGATTTATTCTCAAAATAAATCACCCCCGCTTGGAAGCGTATTCGCGTCCGATTTTTTCCAGAATACCTTTTATTGAATAATCAAATATTTTATCTTCTAACTGTAGTTGAATACCACCAATTAAATCTTCATCTAATTTTGTATTTAAAATAACCTTTCTTCCTGTTTTTTGATGTATAATATTTTTTAATTCGTTTATCATATCTTTGTTGATATTATAAGGTATAGTTATATCAACTTTTGCAAATTTCTTTAATTCATTATTTTTTTGTTCTAATAATGTATATACCATGGGTATCATTAATTGCCTATTTTTATATACGAGAACTTTGATATATCTATTAAAATTCTTATCATCAATATCTGCAACCTTTACTATTTGCATAACGATATAATCCTTTGGTAGTAAAGGATTTCCAATTAAATCATAGAAAAGAGAGTCGTTATTAATTTTATCTACAACATTTTTTAATGCTTTAACGTATTCATCGAGTTTATTCAGTTTGCTTTCTTTTGAAAGATACTCTATAAATGCCTCAACATATCGAGTTGCGAGTGAAATGGAAAATTTCATAATTTTTCACCCTTACTTAAAGCTTCAAATGCTCTTTTTACTATTTCTTCATTTGCTTTTTCATCGATGTTTTTCTTTAAAATCATTGAAGCTATAGCTATTGATAATGATACCACTTTATTTTGTATATCTTTATAAGCTTCTTCTTTTATTTCCTTAGCTTCTTTTTCAGCAGTAGAAATTATTCTATTTTTTTCGATTAAAGCGTCTTCTTTTGCATTAGAAATTATATTTTTGGCTAAATCTTCAGCCTCTTTTATTATACTCTCTTTTTTGTTTCTTACTTCTTCCAATTCTAAATTAGCCTGATTTAGTTTCTCTTCAGCCTCTTTACGTAATTTTTCTGATTGGTTTAATTCACTTTCAACAATTTGTCTCCTTTTTTCTGCCATCTCAAAAAAGGGTTTATATAGCATAACCCACAAAAAATATGCTAATACTGAAAATCCTACTAAATTAATTATTGATGTAAAATTAAAATCCAACACTCTTTACACCCCCTTTTATGGGGATTTTTACCCCGAAATTATGGTAATACTATTAACATCAATAATGCAATAACAAGAGAATATAAACCTGTAGATTCAGTAACAGCCATAGCTAATAACATACGTGTAGTTAATGTACCTGCCATTTCTGGTTGTCTTGCCATAGCGTCCATAGCATGAGCACCTACAGTACCTTCACCAACACCAGGACCTATAGCACCAATACCCATAGCTAAACCTGCACCAACAAATTTTCCTAAATAATATAACCCTGTACCTAATGCAGCTTCACTTCCAGATTTTACTATTTCCTGTGCTACCTGTTCAACAGCCATTCTATTCTACCTCCTTACAAAATTTATTAAGTATGTTATAATTTTACACTTATTCTTCAAGTAAAGAACCCATATACGCTATTGCTAGCAAAGAAAAAACGAATGCCTGTATCAAACCAACAAAAATACCAAAAAACCCCCATAAAAATATTGGAAGAACAAAATATTTAAGCATATAACTAATAATTAATACCAAAATTCCACCGCCAAAAATATTACCAAATAACCTCAACGAATGAGATACAGGTTTTGCCAATTCACCAATTAAATTTAAGGGCAACAATAATGGGGTTGGCTCAATAAACATTTTTAACCAATTACCTATCCCTTTTGCTGATGCGGCAAAAATATGACTAATAATAAGAACCATCACAGCAAAAGTTGCATTTGTATTTAAATCAGAAGTTGGTGTATACCATGTGTCTGTGAATAATGCTACTTTTAGCCCATCATTAACTGGAGAAACATTTATCCCCGGCATACCTGACAAAAGGTTAGCTATTAAAATGTATAAAAATAATGTAGTTGCAATTACATATATTGGCTTTCTATATTTTTGATTTGGAACAGCATCTTCAACTAATTCCCAAAAATAACCAAGCAGAGATTCGACTAAAGCTTGTTTCTTATCAGGTATTAATTCAAATTTTACTCCTGCAGCAAAAATTATTAGTATTAAAATAATAGCTCCTGACATAATAACTGTCATTGGATTAATAGTATTCCAAAAAGTTGGTATACCTCCAAAAGAATATACCCATCTTAATCCAACTCCCTCTAAATTTGCTGAAGGAAAAAATATAAAATTAATCAATCCTAATCCTGCATAAATCAAAAAAAGAGTTAATAATATCTTTTTCTGCTTTTGTGTCATATATATTCCTCCCTGTTATTTTGGTGAAATGAGCGCCGCAAACTTCATATTCATTAACCCCAAAAAAGTTAAAAATAATCCTTCTCCTGAAAAAAGTGCAGCAACAAATAAGATTATACCAAAAAAAGCGTATCTAATCATATATCCTTTTAAAATTTTACGTTTGGGTTTTGTTAATAATATTTTAATTTCCTCGGTTATCATTAAAATTCCCGCAATCGCTCCGATACTACCTAGAAAAACAAATAATGTAGTAATTTTATAAAAATATAACAAACTTAAAAATTCAATTATTGAAAGAATTATTATTTTTATTATTATCTCTTTTGTTTTCTTTTTTAATTCTTCGCTCATTATCCTGTTTTTTAGCCTCCTTTATTAATTCCATTATACCATTATATAGTCCAGAGATTATACCTAAAAACAAAAACACTATCTTCCATACATTATTATTTGTTAAGGAAGATAAGCCATAACCTATTAAATATCCAATAAATATATTTGCTAACACAGTTAGAGCAAAAAAAAGAATTAGGTTAAGATTTGCAAAAATCTTAACATCTATCTTATGATCATTCATATTGAACTTTTTAATACTACAAAAAATTCTTCTGAGAATTTATTATCAATATTCATAGGAAATTTTAAAGATATACCATCTTTTATAAATATAATATTGTTTCCATGCATAATTGAAGGTGGAGTAATATTTATTTTATATCCCAATTTTTCTAAATTTACTGCAATTGCACCTGAAATCATATTTCCCAATTCACCAAGAGCACTTAAACTCATTTCATCTAATTTTTCAACGGGCATTCCCATCATCATCTGAGAAACAATAACTTTAGCTGATTCTGTTGATAATCCCATGTGAATGTTGCCGTCTAAATCTCCAATGAATCCTATAGTAACAACAACTTCATATGATCTATTATCTCCTTTGTCGACGACAGGTTTTTGAATTACTATATCCATATTATTTGTAGCCATTTTAAATGTTCTTGAAAAGGCTTCAAGAATCGAGTTTATTACTTTAGCATTCATACTAAGTCCTCCTTTAATTATTTCATAGATAATTATACTATAAATTTAACTAAATTACAACATTATAATAATTTTCTCAATTGGAAAATTTCTGGTATAATAAATATATCTATTTTATTAAATGATTTTATCATTTATTTTAGGGAGGGAGAAAAATGAGAGTTGGTATATTAACTGGTGGTGGGGATTGCCCTGGATTGAACGCTGTTATAAGAGGAATTGTTCATGCAGCTGGTGAAGGTTTTGAAACGTATGGTATATTAAATGGATGGAAAGGTATGTTAACAGGAGAAATGATTAAATTGGATAATGATGATGTTGAAGGAATTCATATATTAGGAGGAACGATTTTAGGAACAGCAAGAGTAAATCCTTTTAAAGAAGAAGAAAGCAGAGAATTGCTTGAAAAAAATTTTAAAGAAATGCACTTAGATGCTTTAATAGCTATTGGCGGAGATGATACTTTATCAGTAGCTGCAAAGTTGTCAAGTTTGGGATATCCTGTGGTGGGAGTTCCAAAAACAATAGATAATGATGTTTCAAATACAGATTATACATTTGGTTTTCATACTGCTGTTAATGTCGGGGCTGATGCTATTGATAGATTGCATTCTACTGCAAAATCACATCAGAGAGTTATGATTGTCGAATTAATGGGTAGAGAAGCAGGATGGATAACTATTGAAGCTGGAATGGCGGCTGGAGCACATCTTATATTAATTCCGGAATTTCCAATGACAATAAACGAAATTGTAAACTATGTGAACAAAAGAATGAAAGAAAAAAAATATATGATAATAGCTGTAGCAGAAGGATTTAAGCCAACAGAATTAGAGCAGGTTGTTGCAGACAAATCTACAATTGATGCATTTGGGCATATTAGACTAGGGGGAATAGCCCATTATTTGGCAGAAATAGTTGAACAAAGAACAGGTTATGAAACGAGATCTGTGGTATTAGGTCATCTTTTAAGAGGAGGGACACCTACGGCTTTTGATAGAATTTTAGGGACAAGATATGGAGTTGAAGCTATGAATCTTATAAAAAATAGAGACTTTGGAAGGATGGTTGCTTTAAAAGGAAATCAAATAGTATCTATCCCACTTGAATATGGGGTAGCGACAAAAAAATTAGTACCTTTTGAATATTATAAATTGGCACAATTATTTTTTGATTAATAAAAATTATATAGAGGTGAGTTTTAATAATGAATTATGCAGTAGCTATAGGTACATTTGATGGCGTTCACAAAGGTCATCAGGTTATTATAAAAAAAACGTTGGAAATTGCACAAAGGAATAATTTAGTACCAAAAGCTTATATTATGAAATATCCGGCAATTAGGTATTTTGGAGAATTTAACGGTGTAATCTTGCCTTCATATAAGCGTCAGGAGTTGCTTGAGAAGATGGGGTTTGAAACAGAAGTTTTTGATCTTTTAGATGTTATTCATATCACGCATAGTGAATATCTGGATTTTTTGCTACATAATGGAATGAAGGCTATTGTTTGTGGTGAAGATTTTACATTTGGAAAAGATAAAAAGGGAAATGTTTCTTATTTGTTATCTGAACAACATAAAAAGAATTTTTTGGTAGAAGTTTTAAAGGATATTAAAACCTCAGAAACAAGGATAAGTTCAACGTTTATTCGACGAACATTGATTAATGGGAAGATTGAAGAAACTAATAATTTATTGGGAAGAAATTGGAGTGTTGAAGGGCCTGTATATGAAGACAGACATATTGGATTTAGTTTAGGATTTCCTACAGCCAATATAGATATACGTTATAAGGAAGAGGTTATATATCCAAAGTATGGTGTATATTTGGTAAAAGGTGGAGTAAAAAATACAGAACGTAAATTTTATGGACTTATGAGTGTTGGATTAAGACCAACATTTAATGAAAACATAAAAAGGCCTAAAGTAGAAATATATTTTCTGGATTATTTTGGTGATTTATATAATAAAATTATAGAAGTTGAGGTATTAAAATTTCTTAGAGAGGAAAGAAAATTTAATAGCAGACAGGAGCTTATAAATCAGATGATAAAAGATGAAGATAATGCAAGAAGAATAATTAATAAATTAAGGTAGGCAATTGCCCACCTTAATTTATTAATTATTTATTTCATAAATGCACTTGTAATCCATGCACCTTGCGATTGCATTTGGGATACAGATTGTTCCATTGCGGAGAATTTTTGCCAGTAATAAGCTTCTTTTCTTTGAAGCTGATCGATTAATGAAGTCATTCTTTTTGCAATATCTCTCATTTCAAGTCCTATTGTCCCGGTAGTACCAGATATTTGATCTATTGTACCTCCAAATTTTGTAGTATTCCATATGTAATCTTTGAATTTAATAGCGATGCCTTTATTATTATCATCTTCATATGCAAATAATTTCCACACTTCTTCAGAATTATTTTGAATAGCTGATTTAAGTTTATCTTCATTAATTTGGAGTATCCCTTTCATGGTGTTTTCATATGTTCCACCCGCGTCTCCTGAATTTATTCCAATTTCGTATAATGAGCTATATTGAGCATTTACATCAGAAGACCATGAAATAACCCCGTAAGCCATATTTCTTAATGAATCAAATATATTCTGTAAATTGTCATCGCCTTTCAGAACACCTTTTAATTTATCATCTTCAGACAATGTTTCACCTTTCTCTGGCTTTACAGCCTCTTCATTTAGTTTTTCATAAATATAACCTATAACTTCATTATATTTGTCTACAAATTCTTTAATTTTATCATAAGTAGCATCGACATCTTGAGTAACCTGAACATCTATCCAATTTGAGGAAATTGATTTCAAATTCAATGTGACATTATTATATTCTACGGTATTTCCCCATGTGGTTTTGGTTAAATCAGCAGTGCCATCACCATCCAGGTCTATTTCAACATTTGCAGCGGTACCAGGAATAATAGTACCCATATAATTTCCACTGGTATCAATCCAGGATAAATCGTCTAATACATTTGTCTTATTTGCACCTGTTGAATCACCATCTTCAATTGTTATTGACTGAGGACCACCTTCTTTATTTCGTATCATCAATTTATCTTCATTTTCATCATACCATGCTATAACATCAGCATTTGATGCGTTTATCCTTGCAATTAAATCGCCTAATGTATCTGTGGAGCTTACTGTTATTTCTGTTCCATTAATTCTTATGATTCCAGAAGACACATCTGAACTTATGTCGGATAATATTTTTGAGGTATTTATTGCACCAGCATGAACGGTGCTTTCTATATATCCTGCTGTTGCTCCTCCGGGTACAAAATCAGAACCTTCGAGATTAAAAACTTCTGTAAAATTACTTGTATCAGATGAATCACCTAACAATATGCTTGAAACAGTCCCTTCCTGGCCGGCTTTTTCTTCAATTTTTAATTTTCCATTGTTAAGTGAAGCGGTAAAATATGTTGAATTTGCGTCTATTTGATTTATTATGTCTCCTATAGTATCTGTGCCAGAAAAGTTTATTGTGACATTTTCCATTATGTTTCCAGAGGAATCAAGAGCCTTTAATGTAAATGAACCAGCAACTGGAGTTGTTCTTCCGTTTAATTGGTAGTATTGGGTTGTTAAGTCAGGTATGTTTCCTAATGTATTTGTAGGCGTAAATGATGTAGATGAAGACAAAGAATTAATTTTAACTTTAAAATTTGTATTGCTTGCTGATGTTGATGCAGTGGCTGATAAAACATTTTCATCACTTACCTGAACACTTTTTGGAATAAGATTACTTTTTAATTTAAATGTAGTAAGAAAGTCCCAAAAATCACTAAGTTTGGAATCAACCTCTTTCCATGCTTTTTGTTGTAGTTGTAATTTTTCAAAATCATTCTGTAATCTTTCCAGTGGTTTTCTCTCAACTGACATTAATTGATCTATTATAGATGAGGTGTCCAGACCACTTGCTATCCCACCAAATTGGAAAGAACCCAAATAACTATTCTCGCTCATTATTAATCACCTCCGTTACGCGCGTTCATCTAAGAAAATTCCTTCTAATTTATCAAGCATTTCTGCCATTTTCACGGCTGTTTCCGGAGGAATTTGTCTTATTACTTTTTTTGAATCTTTATCTACAATCTTAACTATAATCATATTTACGTCATCATTTACCTCAAATTTTACTTCACCTTTAAATATTTCCTTTAATTTGTTCAGTTTTTCTTCAATAGTTTTTGAAAGTTTTTTTATATTTATATTGGATAAATCACGAACGTTTTTTTGAACATTTGGAGTATTTTTTCTTTCACCTTGGTTATTATTCTTTTTCGAAAATTCAATATCTTTTGTAAGCGAATCTATAAAACTAGAAAAATCACTGTTTATTCTATTCATTTCTCCCATAATTACACCCCCATAGGAATCCTTTCCTGACTATAAATTTCCTAATTATATTATCGGATATAATGAAAGAAAAGTTTAGCTTTTTTTATAATAATTCGTAACAAAATAATTAATAGTATCCTGTATAACAAAATTTTCAATATAAAGCCCTAATGAAACAAAGGGTTTATTTGAGCCATGAAAATCACTTCCTGCCGTAACTAACAAACCATTTTTTCTGGCTAATTCAATTAAAAAGTTTGTATAATGAGGATCACTTGAGTAATGGAAACATTCAATTCCATCGAGTCCATAATCTTTTAATTCAATGATTAGAGATTCTAATTGAATGTTTGATAATCTTAATTTTTTTGGATGAGCAAGAACGGCAAAACCACCAGCTTTTTTAATAGCTTTAATGGTTCTTTTTGGTGAAAACTTAAATCTTTCAATATAGCATTTCTTTCCCCTGGTTAAATATGTTTCTATAATTTGACTTACAGAGGTTCCATATCCCTTTTTTAAAAGAATTCTAGCAATATGAGGTCTCCCAATTGTATATAGCGATATACCCTCAAGATCTTCGATATCAATTTTAAAACCTTCTTTTTTTAATAATTCAATCATTAATCTGTTTCTTTCGATTCGTTTGTTATAAATTGTTTTAAGTAATGAGTTTAAATAATCGTCATTTATATCTATATTATATCCGAGTATATCCATTAATGTTGGGAATTCAGCATTTATTTCAACGCCAGGTATGTATCTTAAATTAGTTTTTTTTGCAAAATAAATAGCTTCTTTTTGGCCTTCAATAGTATCATGATCTGTAATGGAAAATATTTTTATTCCAATATTACTTGCTTTTTTTATAAGTTGTTTTGGAGATAATGTACCATCTGAAAATGTGCTATGACAATGTAAATCTATTAGCATAAATTAATCTCCTCTCATAACCTCTACTCTATTTTTACCGCTATTTTTTGCTTTATATAAAGCCTCATCAGCATTTTTTATTATATTTTTTAATTTTGGTTCTTTAATAGTAGTGGAAATTGATGAAACCCCTATACTACATGTGATGTTTAGTTTGGTTTTTTCTAATAAATCAATATTTATATCTTTTATAAGTCTTTTTGCAATCAATTCAGCATCGTTAATATTGGTATTTGGTAAAATAATTAAAAATTCTTCTCCACCGTATCGGCAAACCATATCAAATTCTCTTAAATTTTTCTTTAAGGAATTTACCAATTCGGTTAATATCTCATCACCTTTTTGATGTCCATATTTGTCATTGATTTTTTTGAAATCATCTATATCAATTAAAATAACTGAAAAATCAAATTTATATCTCTCATATAGTCCATATAATTCTTTTAATTTATTTTCCATATATCTTCTTGTATATGCAGAAGTTAAAGGATCAACGATGCTGTGTTCGTAATGAGTAATCTTATCTAGAATTGAATATAGAACATCTTCAATGATGATTATATTATCCAGTATATCAGCAGCTTCTTTTTGAGAAAGTTCAATATTTGTATTTGATAGATAAATATGATATTTGTAATCTTTATAATCTGAAATATATGATAATTTTAAAGGTTTTGTGTTAAATTGATCTTCTTTTAATTCGTTTTCATCTTTAAAATTAAAATTATATTCCACTTCATAATTTTTGGTTAATATACGTATTAATATTTCGTTTATAGGATATTCGTCTCTTAAATATTCGCCTATTTTATCGACCAGATATTTTGGAGAGTCAGATTTTAATAAATCTATAATCAAATTGTTTATTTTTTCATATGAATGAATCTTTGAAATTAAATTATTGTAATGATAGCTTTCTATTTTAGAGTTTAAAGAATAGATTTCTTCATAAGTAAATGTTGGGATTTTAAATTGATTGATTAAGTAATAGTTAATTTCTTCAAATTTATTTTTCATCAATAAATTATCATAAATTTTTTGAGCTTTTCTTAAATATTTTAATGATTTAAATTTTTCATTTTTTACGTTGTAAAATAGTCCTAACCCTTCATATAACATGGCTAAAGATAGTTTTTTATCCTTGAATTCTGCGATTAAATCTAATACCCATTTTTCAAATTCACTGTTAAATGAATAACGGGCTAATTTTTCAGCAGTTAAACTAACCATTTCTTCTTTTAAATATATTAAAGGATTATTTTTGAAAAATAACCATGAATTATAAACGAGCTTTTCATTTTTTTCAAACATAAGGTTGTATAAATTCTGAAAAAATTCATTTTTAGAAATTAAGTCTTTATATTTTTTATTGCTTAACAATGTTTTATTTTTATCAAAAAAGGCTTTTAAAATAAAAATATTATCTTTTATATGTTTTAAACTCGTAGATACAAATGATTTATTTTTTACATAGTTCTCTATTTTTCTTATATTACTATTTAAGTTTGAATAATCTTTTGCATATAAAAAATAATAATTTTTTATATCATTAGCTAAAATATAACTGTTATGATCTTTATTTATTTTTGAATAATTTTCTGCGCGGTTTATCAATTCGAAAAAATCTTTTATATCTCCTTTATACAATTTATTATTTGCAATATTAATAAGAATTCTATTGTATGTATGATAATCCCCTATTTCTTTAGATATTTCCAAAACCTTTTTATTATAATATTCTGATAAATTAGAATTTAGACCTTCATACAATATAGCAATATTTACATATACTATTTGTGTTAATCTCTTATAATTTGTTTCTAAAGATATTGTCAAAGCTTCATTATAATATTTTAAAGATAATTCAGGTAAATCAGTTTCAGTCTTTATTCCAAGCATATTTAAAATCATACCTTTAATAGTTTTGAATTTAGATAAATGTTTGTATCTATAATAGATTTTTTCAAATTTGATATAATATTCAAAGAATTTTTCGTTATTTAAACTTGAAGAGTTTATACTGAGATAATAATATATGTATAATACTTTTTTATAATCGGATGTTTTTTTGTCATTTATCCACTGAAGAAGAAGTTCGCTTAATTTTTTTTCATCAGAGAATTTTAAAAATAAATAAGCAATGTAATTATAAACTTTACTTTTGCTGATCTTTTCAATATATTGTTTCATGTCTTCGCTATATTCATTAAAAAAATATTTTTTAGAAAGATATATAGCAATTGCAGAAAATGGAATGTTTTCTGTCATATCTTTTATTTCATTAAATCCATAATCTATAAAATTTAAATTTTGCCATTTAAATAAAGATTTTTTCATTTCTTTTATGATCAAAGCAATAGCACTTTTTACTTTATTTGCATTTTTTAGATGAAATATCTTTTTTTTGAGAGATTCATTTTTTTGAGACAGATATACATGTATTTTTACTTTTTCATTCTGATTTAAACTTTCGTGAAATAAATTTTGATATATTAAATTAAAAAATCTATATTCATCATTTTCTTTTAATAATATATCTTTTTCAAGAGCATATAATATTGATTTATCAAAAGACATGTGGAAAAAATTTTCCAGATATTCAATATCTTTTTGATTGAATCTAAATCCTAAAGTGGATAAAAGTTTTAAATCATTTTTTATATTTTTTGGTATTTTGGAAATTTTTTCTGTTGCTAAATCTATTATTTTTTTATTTTTAATTTTTTCAGGATAAAAAATATATTCACCATTTTTAAATTCAATTATTTTAAGAGTATATAAATCTTTAACTATCTGAAAAATATTCCCTGGATATCCTTTTGAAAGGTTATATATAATATCAATTATTTCCGGATATTTATTTAAAAAATCCGTTGACAGAATTATTTTTAATAATATTTTAGTTTTTTTTCTATCAAAAGGTTTTAATTCAATATATTCAGTATTTTCGAATTTTACTTTTGGGGGAATATGTGATAATAATATAAAAGAAAATGGAAAATCAAAACTTTTAATTATTAATTCTTCGATGAAATTTTTAAATTTAATATCAATATCCTGGTAATCATCCACTATTATTATCAATTTAAAATTGTTTTCTTTTTGTCTTAGATTTTCTATAAGATTTAAAAAGTAAAAAATATTTAGGTTTTCCGGAATTTTTAATCCGGGAAATATATCTTTTATATTTCGGGCATTAATAATGGTGTAATTTAACTCTTTAAACTTGAAGTTCATAAACTTGATTAAACGAGTTTTTCCAATCCGTTGATTTCCGTAAATAAATATATGTTTTTTTCCCAGAGCTCTCAAAATTTTTCTTCTCTCAAGTTCTCTATCTATAAAATGAGGTATTTTTATTCTTTCAAATTGTTTTTTATGTTTAAAGAAATTTAATAATAATGTATATAAATCATGAACACATTCAAAGGATTCTTTTTCTATAGTATTTATAAAATTTTCAATTTTTGTATTCTTAACATTCATTAAATTATACAATTTTTTAGCTAAAATTTTTAACACATTTATAACACCATTTTCATCGTTTTTTTCATTGAGGATAATCTTGGTATTTTTTTTAGGGATAAAAACAGAAGGTATTAAAGTAATATTATCTGTTTCATCAATATAAATATCGTCAATGTAAATATATGGAATGATAAAGTTCATTGAATGTGTCAGTCTATCGACGATATCATAAACTCTGTATAAAATATTATAATAAATTTCTTCATTTATTTTTATTTCAGTAATAGGAACTTCATTCCAATATTCTGTATAAATATAGTATTTTTCATCATTATACACAATTTTTTCCGGCAAAATCAAACCGAATTCATTTAAAGATTCTAAAGCTTTTGATATATTTAAATATGAATCATAATTAAACAGAAACCTCTCCGTGATTCTTACACGGAAAATTCTGTTATTTATTATTTTTAAATAATCTTTTCCAAACAATGTTTCTCTCAAGAAACCATTAAAACTTTCCACTATAATCGCTCCCAATAGATAGCACACTTGCAGTGGGCTATATGCAAAGAATTTATTTTAACCAAAATCAAAAACTGTTAAATAATTACTTTGTAATTATTTAACATTTAGAATAAATGATATATTTTAAATATGGAAACTGTGATTAATGAAGTAACGGCCATGATTTTTATCAAAATATCAAGGGAAGGACCTACAGTATCTTTTAAAGGATCGCCAACAGTATCTCCTACAACTGAGGCATTATGAGCATCCGTACCTTTCCCTTCACCTTCTAAATTTCCATTTTCAATATATTTTTTTGCATTATCCCATGCTCCTCCAGAATTTGCTGTGTAAATTGCCAGCATAACACCGCTAAAAGTGGTTCCTGCCAATAATCCACCTACAAAATCTGTTCCAAATATGAATCCTGATATTAAAGGAGTTAAAACTGCAATTAAGGATGGAACTTTCATTTCTTTTAATGCGCCATCACTACTTATTTTAATACATCTATTATAATCTGGTTTGCTTTTTCCCTCCATTAATCCTGGAATTTCCTTAAATTGTCTGCGGATCTCTTCAACCATTTTTTCTGCGGCATTTACCACAGCATCAATTAAATATGCGCTGAAAAAATACGGTAAAGCAGCTCCAAACAATGCGCCTGCTATTGTCTTTGGACTTAAAAGATTTATATTTAAAAAACTTTTTAAATCTACCTGCATGGAAGGATTTATTTGGGAATAAACAAAGGATGCAAATAATGATAAAGCCGCAAATGCAGCTGATCCAATAGCAAATCCTTTTCCAATTGCAGCAGTTGTATTTCCAACAGAATCGAGCATGTCAGTAATTTTTCTTACTTCAGGATCCAATTTTGCCATTTCACTTATACCACCAGCATTATCTGCAACCGGTCCATACGAATCAACAGAAACCGTTGCAGCAACAAACGAAAGCATTCCCATTGCTGCCATAGCTACACCGTATAAACCGGAAAAATAATCTGCAATTAAGATTCCAAACATTAACATAAAAACAGGATATAAAACACTTTTCATTCCCAACGCCATACCTTTTGATATTACAATAGCAGGTCCGCCTTTGGCAAATTTTGCTAATTCTTTTGTAGGCTTATATTTATCACTCGTATAATACTCAGCTAATAAACCTATTATAATACCGGAAAAAATGCCAACTATTGCAGATAACCATGGAGAATAAACACCAAATCTGAAATTCATTAATTTTAATTCGTCTTGAGGTAAATCTTTTAAATAATAGACGCTTAAAAAAAAGGTTAAAATTATAGTAATTGCCGCAGAGGAAAATAGCGAAATATTAAGTTCCTTATGCGGATTATCAGAACACTTTTTAAATATTACATATAATATTCCTATCATCGCCCCAATCAATCCTAATATTGTGAAAAAAACAGGATAAGTTGATAATTTATACGTTGTAATATATGAAATTTCTTTAATATCTTTTGATATTAAAAAACTAGCGTACAATACTAAAACAACAGAAGAGATAATTGCTCCAATATAGCTTTCCAGTAAATCAGCTCCTAATCCTGCAATATCTCCCACGTTATCTCCCACATTATCAGCTATTGTTGCGGGATTTCTTGGATCATCTTCTGGTAAATTTAATTCTGTTTTTCCTACTAAATCAGCTCCCATGTCAGCAGCTTTGGTATAAATCCCACCACCGACTCTATCAAACATTGCAATGATGGAACAGCCAAGAGCATATCCTGAAACAGTCATAGCGAATGGGATATAACTTATTCCTAACCAATTTCTTATTACAACTATATTTTCCTTATTTAATTGTCCACGCCAGATACCAAATATTATATAAACCAATATTAACCCCAATAATGCAAATCCAGCAACAGACAATCCCATTACGCTACCGCCCTGAAAAGCAACTTTCAATGTTTTTCCTATATTTTTAGTAGTTCGTGCAGTGTTTGAAACTCTTACATTGGCATATGTAGCCATTTTCATACCAATATATCCAGCACTTCCGCTCATTAATGCACCAAGAATAAAAGCAATGCCAACATTTATGTCTGTTACAATCATAAGAAGAATGGAGATAAACACTACATATATACCAATAGTTTTATATTCATGATTTACAAATGTTTTTGCGCCTTCTCTGATAGCCAAGGCGACCTCTTTCATTTTATCTGTACCTTCATCCAGTTTTAAAACGGAATAATAATTAAACATAGCAAAGCCTAAAGCAATTAACGGTACGATGATTATGTAATATAACATAATACCCCCCCTTTTTTGATGAAATGCATATTTATATTAAAAAATTTTATAGGGGATTTAGTTAAAAAAAGTCAACTTTTCAATTTCATCAATCAATTCATATATAAAATCAAAATTAAATTGTTTTAATTCCTTTTTCATATTAAAAAAGGCCTCCCGAAATAATATTTGCGAATTTCCGGATTTTATTTCAATGGCACATTCAAGCATGGCATTAAAAAGATCAGAAGCTCTAACATATCGGCCATATTCATTATCAAAAGGATTTATCATGTACTTTTTAAATCGTTCAAATATTAATATTGTATCTTCATCCCTTTTTAGCCATTCTTCTATCATCTCTTCTTCTATTGTTGATATAATATTTTCAAGCCCTTTAACTTTCTTTTTAGTTGGAGTTATAACATCACCAGTAAATGCTTCTGGAAAATCGTGCAAAATACTTGCAATAATTATTTCATCTAATAATTTATCATTATTCCTATTATCCAAATAATAAAATATAATTGCGGTAGATACCACCATGAAAGTATGAGATGAAACAGAACTTTTTACATTTCTGTGGTTTTTATTCCATCTATACATGGTAGTTAATCGTGTTGAGGTTTTTAATACATAATTTAATATACTTTCCAATTCGTTTATATGTTCCAAATTTAATCTCAATTTCCTCAAATTCTTTTCAGTTTCCTGCTTTGGACCTTCAAAATATTCTGGGAATATTCTACTGTTAATTTCCATTTCTTTTAATGAAACCATTAAATCAATGAATTGAGCATATTTTTTGAATTTTATGTCATAATCAGATTCGAAAAATTGAACAATTTTGTTTTCTTTCAATTCATCATAACTTTTTTTCAGAACCATTTTCCACATTTTTTCATCTTTTTCTAATATCCTTTTTTTGGTATCTAATGAAACATCAGACAGAATAATTTTTGGTAGTTCTTTGAATATTTTTGCTTTAATATTAGAAGAAATAGGCAGATTATAACCCTTTTTATTTAAATATTCAATGGATATTAAGTCCAGAATTAAACTGTGAAAAACATTATCTGCTTCTGTAAATCTCAACAACGCAGGTCTATTATTCCAGCGATAAATAGTAAATAAATTTGTTAATTCATATATACTTTTCCCCAGACTCATATTATCACCCACAAATATAATATATTAAATCTAATAATATCAAATTTCCTTTTTCGCCAATTTTAGCCATGCGATCATATTCTTCAAGTTTTATAATAATATCCATAATATCTTTTTTCTTATAAAAAAGAGTATGATTGGCATAAAATATCTTTTCATTTTTGAATTTTACACCCAAAAATTTTTTCACGCGCATTTTTGAAACATTTGTTAATTGAGCAATTTTTTGTACTTCTGGCCAGTTAAATTTTTTCTTTGGTTCTACATTAATTATAACACGATATAGGTCAAAAAAGTATTTAAACAAATAACCTAATAAAGAAATAATATTAAAATCTGGAGAAGATAAAAAATCTTTAGCCATTTTTAATACTTCTTCTTTTCTTTTTGATGAAAGAAGATATGAAAATTCTTCAAAATTAATATTTATATGTGTAGTGCCGATTTCTTTTATGTCATTTAATGTTATAACTTCATCAGAATATATGGCAGTTTTCTTTAATTCTTCAAATAAATAATTGTCATCATTACCATAGGTTTCTAAAATGTATGAAATAGCATTTTCCTCAATTTTTTTTCCAAAAAAACTGACAATATCTTTTATATATTTTATCCATTTTTCATCTTCCCAGGGTTTTGGTAATGAACATTCTATAAATTCCTCAAAGTCTGCTTTTATTTTTGTATTATTTAATATAATAAGATTTTCTATACTTTCAGAATATATGTTGTTTATAATATCTAAAATTTCTTTTTGATTTTTTTTATTAAACTTATTAAAATCTTTTATAATAACATTTTTTTTATCTCCAAACAAAGAATTAGATAAAACATTATTTTTTATTTCATCGATAGGAGAAGGTGAATCTGGAGTAATGCTTATATTTGAAATTTCAATATTATAGAAATTTTTTAATGCTATATCTTTTTTTATCTTAGAATCACCGAATATCAGTATTTTTTTCATTTTTTTCATCTCCTAAGTATAATATTACAAAATCAATATCTTTTATATTATAAGAAATATCAGGAATTTGCCTTACAACATAATTGCCATTTCCATATAATATCACTTTTTTTTCATTGATACCGAGAGTTTTTAAAATAAACAAAGCTTCTGTTAGAGTCATGTTTTTAAGATTTGGAAGATAATTTTCAACTATTTGGAATTTGTTTGAATATTTAAAATCTTCTAATCTATAAAAAATATTTGTTGCTACAGGGGCAGCAACTTCACCACCGTAATATTCCTTTTTAGGATCATCGATAATAGAAACAATAGTATATTTGGGTTTTGATGCAGGAAAGAATCCTACAAATAGTGAATAATATCTATCTGAATAACCTTTTCCAGATATAGCTTTTTGCGCAGTTCCTGTTTTACCAGCAATTAAAACACCGGGTTTATAAGCTTTTCTGGCAGTACCTTTAAGCATAGTATATCTTAACCAATCTTTCATTAAATTTGCAATTTCAGGAGAAAAAACCTGAAAACTTTTTGATTTATTTTTTTCTAAAAATGTGGGTTTTACATATTTCCCGTTATTTGCAAAAATGTTAAATATTGAGACTAATTGTATGGGTGTAACTCCAATCCCCTGACCAATTGCAATTTGATAAGGTGTAATTTTATACCAATTATCAGGTTTGGTAAAAACCCCATTAATTTCTTTGCTGAATTCTATACCAGTTTTTTTTCCAAAGCCCATTTGATCAAGTTTGTTATATAACCATTCATTGGAAAAATTTTCCATTATTTTTTTCATTACTTTTACAGCCGCAACATTAGATGAATAAGCAATTGCATCCTTTGCATCAATATTATTAAAAGAATGACCTTCAACTTCGCTTATTGTAAAATTAATACCATCTACAGGTGAAATGGATGGAGATAATGTGAATTTTTGATACGGAGAGATCAATCCTTCTTCAAGAGCTATGGAATATATTATAGGTTTCATTGTGGAACCTGGTTCTATATATCCCATAAACGCCATATTCCATGGATAATGTGAAACCACTGCTCTGATTTTTCCTGTTCTTGTTTCCATTATTATTACAGTTCCACCTTCGGCATTTTGCTCTGAAATCATTTTTGAAAGTTCTTCATAAGCAATTTTTTGCATTTTTAGATCCAAAGATAATTGAATACTTTGTGTGCTTAAAAACCCTTTTTTATATAGATACGGTTCTATGCCATATTCAGTTTTCCCTATTTCACCAATATTTTTTCTCAAATCATATGAAGAATTATAATTTCTTTCATATGTTTTATATATTCTTGAATATTTTAAAATGTTGCCTGGGATATAGGTTTTTAGTTCTAATATATCTTCAAATTTTCCAAGTAATATAAATGATTTGTTAAAGTCATTTTCATTTAAAAAACGTTTCAGTTGAGGTTTTAATTTTTCTAATTTATTTCTTTTTCTTATAGTTTTTAAGTCCAACCATACCTCATAAATAGTTTTGTCAACAGCAATAATACGACCTTCTTTATCTAATAAGGTCGCTAATTTTTTGTTACTTTCATTTATTTTATAATTTTCATTCAAACTATAAGGTTTTAAAAATAAAACATAGGAAATTAAAAAGATATATAGAAATACTATAATGAGTAAAGTTAAACGGTTACGTAGCACAAAATCATTCTTCCTCCATTATGATAAGCGTTTGCTTATAAAATTCTAATTCGGTGGTTACAGTTTGAATCTTCGTATGATAATCCGAAATTCTTGAATTCAAACTGGATACATTATTTTTTAAAGTTTGTATTCTGTTACCGAAATTTAATGTAGCGACAATGAATCCTACCATTAATATTGCTAAAAATGAAATAACAACAAATGAAACAGAAATACTTTTTATCTGTGCTGCTGTTCGTTGTTTAATTGCTGGAAAAAACTTTAGGCGTTTTTCCATAGTTTAGCCCCCTTTCAAATCCGTTCGGCCACCCTAATGCGAGCACTCCTTGCTCTGGGGTTAGACTCTATTTCTTCGTTTGTTGGCAAAATAGGTTTTTTAGTCAAAAGTTTAAGTTTTTCATTATTTCTAAAAAAATTTTTAACTATTTTATCTTCCAATGAATGGAAAGAAATGATACAAATTCTTCCTCCAGTATTTAAAAAATCAGGGAATTTTTCAAGAGCAGTTCTAATATTATCGAATTCTCTATTAACTTCTATTCTGATGGCCTGAAAAGTTTTAGTTGCAAAATGCCTTTTTCGGCGGTATCTTTCCTTTGGAGGCAACGCTTTTTTTATAACCTCAACAAGTTCGAAAGTAGTGTTAATTGGTCTTGAGTTAACTATATATCTTGCTATTCTTCTTGCAAATTTAAACTCCTCGCCATATTCAAAAATAATTTTTGATAGATCTTCTTCGGGATATTCATTTATAACTGTCCATGCGGTAAAATCTGAATCAGGATCCATTCTCATATCGAGTGGCTCATCCTTCATAAATGTGAATCCGCGCTTTTCCCCTTTTAATTGAAATGTTGAAACACCTAAATCCATTAAAAAACCATCTACTTTCTTTATACCGAGCCCATGTAAAACAATATCTATGTCTTTATAAGAAGCTTTGAAAAACTCTATTTTATTTGTTATTTCTTTTATTCTGTCTTCAGCTATTTCAAGAACTTCATAATCCACATCCACTGCTATTATTTTTGCCTTCCCATTTGTTTTTTCATAGATAGCTTTAATATGACCGCCTTCGCCGGCTGTACAATCTACATATATACCATCGTCCTTTGTTATTAAAAACTTTAACACTTCTTCTACCATTACACTTTTATGATAATCATCATATTTTCTCATAATACACCCCATATCTTTTTTAAAAAAATTATATCATATATGTTCAAAAAAAACAAAAGTTTAAATATATTGACTAATTATAAAATTACCGTGTTTAAAAAGTAAAACAGCTTATTTTTCATTTAAAAATTCCCTACAATTTCGAATTGTGAATTATACATATTAGCATAAAATCCATTTTTCTTTAGTAATTCTTCATGCGTTCCTTGTTCTATAACATCTCCTTCATTCATTACAATAATTAAATCTGCTTTTTTTATTGTTGATAATCTGTGTGCAATAACAAAACTTGTTCTGTTTTTCATTAACCTCTCCATAGCCTGTTGCACCTTTAATTCTGTTCTTGTATCAACAGAACTTGTAGCTTCATCTAAAATTAAAATTTTAGGATTGGCTAAAAAGGCTCTAGCAATAGTAATTAACTGCTTTTCTCCTTGAGAAATATTATTTATTTCTTCATTAATAACCATATTATATCCCCCAGGTAAAGCGTGAACAAAACTATCTACATGTGCCATTTTTGCAGCTTCTATAACTTCCTCATCCGTTGCATCTAATTTTCCATATCTAATATTTTCCATTATAGTTCCATTAAATAACCATGTATCCTGTAACACCATTCCAAATAATGATCTTAAATCATATCTTGAAAATTCTCGAATATCATAATCATCTATTAAAATTGCTCCATCATTTACATCATAAAATCGCATTAATAATTTTACTAAAGTTGTTTTTCCAGCACCTGTTGGACCTACTATTGCCACAGTCTGTCCAGGATGAATAATTTCCGAAAAGTTCTTTATTACTATTTTTTTCGGATTGTATCCAAATTTCACATTTCTAAACTCTACCTTTCCTTTTATTTTCTTTAAATCTATCGTTGTTTTTTTATCTTCTATTTCTTCTTCTTTATCCAAAAATTCAAAAACACGTTCTGCTGAAGCTGCTGTTTGCTGGAATATATTAGAAATATTTGCAACTTGAGCTATTGGCTGTGTAAATGACCTCATATATTGTATAAAAGCTTGTATGTCTCCAACCTCTATTATCCTTTTTACTACAAACCAACCTCCCATTACTGCAACTATTACATATCCAAGATTTCCTACAAAATTCATTATAGGCATCATCATACTTGATAAAAATTGAGACTTCCATTCGGACTTATATAACTCATCATTCATAATATTAAACTTTTTTATACTTTTCTCTTCACCATTAAAAGCTTTTACAATAACATGCCCACCATACATTTCTTCTACGTGCCCATTAACATGCCCAAGATATTCTTGTCTTTTTTTAAAATATTTTTGAGAATGTTTTATAATAAACATCATTAACCCAGCAGATATAGGCAAAACTATTAATGCTATTAAAGTCATTTGCCAACTAATAGTTATCATCATTATTACAACACCAATAATCATTGTGATTGAAGTAATAATTTGAGATAAACTTTGATTTAATGTTTGTGTTATTGTATCTACATCATTTGTAATTTTCGACAATATTTCACCATGATTTGTACCATCAAAATATTTCAAAGGCATTTTGTGGATTTTTTCCATAATCTCTTTTCTTAAATTATATGTTACTTTCATAGAAATTCCTGACATAAGCCATCCCTGAATATATCCAAACAAAGCACTTAATACATATATGCCAAGAAGTATTATCATTGTATTTGCTATATATGAAAAATCTATTCCTGCCTTACCCATTATTTTTCCCATAACACCTTCAAATATTTTCGTGGTAACCTTTCCAAGAATTTTAGGTCCTACTATAGAAAAAATTGCACTGGCCATAGCAAAGAGTATTGATATTAACAATGTCCATTTATATTGATTCAAATATGCTATTAATCTTTTCATTGTACCTTTAAAATCCTTTGCCTTTTCAACAGGTCCACGCATCATTGGACCTCCACCTGGTCCTCTATTTTCTCTTTGCTCTTTGCTCATGCTAACTCCTCCTCTGATAACTGAGAATAAGCTATTTCTCTATATGTTGAACATGTTTTCATTAATTCCTCATGTGTTCCTTTACCAACTATTTCACCTTCATCTAATACAATAATTTGTTCAGCATTCATAATTGTAGATATTCTTTGAGCAACTATTATTATAGTGCTATTTTTAGTATATTCTTTCATCTTTTTTCTAACAGATAAATCTGTCTTAAAATCAAGCGCAGAAAAACTATCATCAAAAATTAAAATTTTAGGCTTTTTTGCAAGTGCTCTTGCTATAGATAATCTCTGTTTTTGACCACCAGAAAAATTCTTACCTTCTTGAGAAACTTCTTCTTTAAATCGCTTTGGTAGCTTATTAATAAACTCTAGAGACTCTGATACATCTGCAACTTTTTCCATTTCTTCATCTGTTAAATTTTCATTTCCATATTTTATGTTTGATTCAATAGTTCCACTAAACAAAACAGATTTTTGAGGAACATACCCTATATATTTTCTTAACTCATTTTGAGTTAATTCTCTTACATCTATATCATCTATTAAAACCTGTCCCTTATCAACATCATAAAATCTTGGAATTAAATTAATAAGTGTTGATTTCCCTGAACCGGTAGAGCCAATAATAGCTGTTGTTTGACCTGGCATTGCCGTAAAGGTTATATTTTTTAATGCATAATCTTCTCCGCCTGGATATTTAAAATATACATTTTTAAATTCTATTTTACCATTTGTTTTTTTAATATTTTTAGGTTTTTCAGGATCCACTATTGTCGGTTCTACTTCTAAAACCTCCGCAACACGCGATGCAGAAACCGAAGCTCTTGGAAATAAAATGAATATCATTGCCATCATTAAAAATGAAAATATTATTTGCATTGCATATTGTATAAATGCCATCATATCTCCAACCTGTAAGTTGAAATTATCTATCTTATGTGCTCCTACCCATACAATCAATAACATTGTTCCATTCATAACAAATAACATTGCAGGCATCAAAAAAGCCATCAATCTGTTTACAAATAAATTTGTTTTTGTCAACTCTTTATTTACTTCATCGAATCTCTTTTTTTCTCTCTCTTGGGTATTAAATGCTCTTATAACCATCATTCCTGTTAAACTTTCTCTTGAAACAAGGTTAAGCTTATCAACTAATTTTTGTATTAATTTAAATTTAGGCAATGCAAATGCAAATATTGTCCCTATAAACACCAATAAAGATATTACTGCAACCCCTATTATCCATGACATAGATGGACTTTTATCAAGTGCTCTAATCAAACCACCAACTGCAAGTATTGGTGCATAAAACACTATTCTAATTAAAATAACCATTAAATTTTGTATTTGAGTGATATCATTTGTGGTTCTTGTAATTAATGAAGCTGTTGAAAATTTATCCATTTCTTCTCCAGAAAAATTCTCCACCTTTGAAAAAATTTTCTTTCTTAAATCCTTCGCTAAACCTGCTGCTGTTTTGGAACCTAGCAATCCAACAATTATAGCACTTATGACACCAATTAATGTCACTAATAGCATCCATACCCCTGTTTTTAATATATATTTCTTTTGAGAATTATATAAATCTATTCCTAATTTCTCATATTCTGTTTTCACTGACTGAATAAGGAATTGTTTTACCATCTCATCCCCTAATATATTTATTTTTTCATATATGTTATTTGCAAAATCAATTCTTTTATTTAAAGGCAAAAATATCAATAATTTAAATATATCCAATTTTGAATTTTTATTTATTTTTAAACCTTCTGTTTCTCCTCTTTCTATTGCATTTACTGCAATAAATGATTTAGCAAATATTTTTTCCAGATTTGAATCATTAGAAAAATTTTTCTTTACATAAATATCCTCTTTTTCTAATAATGGATATTGTGATATATATTCATTACTTCCTTTTTTTATGTATGCATAATATTTTAAAACAAGTTCTTTTTCTGCTTTATCCATAAACATAAATAATCTTTTCATAGTTGTATTAGAAAGCGCTTTTGGTAAGGTATCTTCTATACCGCTTTGTTGAATACCAACATTTACTATATCTGACATATAATCCGGCAATGCAAGATTAGTCATCGCTTGAATATATAATAATGCTATCGCTAATATTAAATATAAACTATATGGCTTTAAATACTTCATTATCTTTAGCATCTTATCTCTCCTCCAAAATATTATTTAATATTTTTAATCCTTCAATAACTTTATCTAAATCATCTTCTGGAACATTTTTCAACATTTCTTCCATTTGCTTTTCAACATTGATATGGCTTTTTTCAGCAATTTCTTTAAATTTTTCCGTTATCTCAACAAAAACTTTCCTTCTATCTTTTTCATCTCTTGCCCTTTTCACAAATCCCTGATTTTCCAATCTATCTATAATTCCTGAAACTGTACTATTAGATAATCCCATTTTTTTACTTAAATCGCTAATTTTCATGTTTCCATTCTTCATTAAAACTCCCAATAACATCCATTGAGAATGCGTAAATTGCATATTGTTAAAATGTTCAGACATAAACTTTTTGAAATTTTCTTTTATCTCTTTTATTAAAACAATAATCTCAAAACTTTTATTCAATTGAATCACCTCATAAATAATTATTTCGTATGCGAAATATTCGCATACGAAATAATTATAATTTTGTTGTATTAAATTTTATTTACCAAAGCATTATGGTTTATATTTAATCAAATTGATTTCTATCTAAAAAACATTCCATTATATAACCACTAATAAAAGCATAAATTACTATAAAAATATTTAAAAGTAAAATAAATTTTATATTTAGTATAGAAAGCGCAAATGGTAGCCATTGAATCTTGATAGACCATGCAGCAATTGTTACAGCTATTACTCCAACATTTGCACCATTATTTATTAATTCAGCAAAAAAAGGATAAAAAGCATAGGATGGTCCTACCATTAATGTACCAAATATACCTCCTAAAATCTTTCCTTTTACTCCGCTTTCTTTACCAATAATTTTAATGATAACATTTTTCGGTATAATTTCTGATATATATCCTGTCAAATAGGCTACACTTACTATTATTGGAAACAAATTAAAAAACGTTTTTATTGCATATTTAAAACCTGATATTGCCTTATTAGGGTTAAACACTATTAAAATTATAGCTATAAGAAATATAACTATTTCTATTTTATAATTTTTTATAAGGTTTTTCATAGTATCATCTCCATTAAATAAGAAATAATTATTATTGATACTATAGCTAATATATTACGTATTATAGTAAATTTTTTTCCAAAATTTTGAAGTTCATATGTTATAAATATAATTCCCAGCATTACCCAAGATAACAAAAAAGAGGATACAAGAGAAACACTGGCATTATTTGCAAAGAGATATTGAGCTATTGGATATCCTGAAGCAGGTGGTCCCATCATTAAGGATCCAGTAAATAAACCTGTTATTATTCCCTTGATTCCAGAAAAATTTAAAAGAAAATCTCCTACCTTTTCTGTAGAAAGAAAATTCTGCAAAATTCCTATTATTAAAAATATAGAAAAAATTCTAATTGAATTTTGGATAAGATTTTTATTTCCTTTTTTTAATGCTTTTTTAAACTCTTTATTTCCTTTTTTAAATTTTAATTGTATATATAAAATTATAGTAAGCAAAAGCATTATAAATCCAAAAATCAGATTACTCATAATCCTAAATCCTCTTTAACCAGAATAATTTTAAATCTCCCGGGATGTCTTACTCCACTTTCAACTATAACTTTATGAATACATATTCTTTCTGGTGAAAGACAATCATCACATTTTCCGGTATATGTACATGGGGTATCGAAGTTCAATCTTTTTGAATTCATCGGAGAAATGTATTCTATTCTCTTGTTGGCACTGTCTAAATCTGGAACTATTTTATTCATTCCTGCTATAATTATTACATATTTTGGACCAAAAATCATTGGAGCCACTCTTGTGCCATTTCCATCTAATTGTACAATTTTTCCATCTTCTGTAATCGCATTAGCGCTGCATAAAAAGTAATCAGCTTTAAACATTTCAAAATAGATATTTTCTAATTCATCTTTTGACGCATTATATCTGTCCAGAAAATTGAATCTTCCACTTCTTAGAAATTCAAGAACGTTACACTCGTTTAAAGTTAAACTTCCACCAACAGCAACTTTAGAGTTTTCTTTCATGATTGTATTTAATAATGGAACTACATCCTCTTTTTTTTCAACGAGATAAGCATCGTGTTTTTTGCGTTTTAGATTCTCTATAACCTTTTCACCTACTTTTTGATATTTCCAGTTATATAAATCTTTTCTCATAGTCAACCTCCTTAAAAATAAAATTAAATATATTCCAGGGTAATTATAACATTTGTTAGATATTAAATGTGTAGGCATTTTCCTTGTAACTTTTTTTTAATATTTATACATTATTATTATATAGCTTTATATAAATTGTGGGATAATTAAAAAATATAAATCAAAAGCTCGCGGCAGCGTGAATAATTGCTGTAAACGTGTAACACCGGAGGTGCAAGTATGTTTGATAGAAAAACTTTTGTGGAAATAAATATTAAAAAGTATATTCATAATATAGAACTGATTAAAGAAAAAGCAAAAACATCCGTTATTCCTGTTTTAAAGGCTGATGCTTATGGACATGGCGCTGTGAAATTATCAAAAGTTGTTTATGATATGGGAATTAAATTGATTGCGGTAGCTTTTTTAGGAGAAGGAATTGAAATAAAAAAAAGCGGTATAGATATAGAAACACTTGTTTTTAATTACGTTTCACCTGAATATATAAAAGAAAATATAGAAGGGTATATTTATACAATAGGTTCTTTGAAGCAATTAAAAGAACTTATTGATTATTTTGGAAAAGAAATAAAAAATATAAAGTTTCATATAAATATAAATACAGGAATGAATAGAATGGGGATAAGCGAAGAAGAGATAGAAAATATAATCACATTAATAAAGGAATATAATATAAATATTCATGGAGCATATTCCCACTTTGCAACAGCAGATAATCTGGATGATTTTGTTAAAGTACAATATGATAAATTTGTAAATATTGTTAGTCATATTGAAAATTCAAATATCGATATCCCTATAAAGCATATTTGTAATTCAGCAGGGGCATTATTTTTCCCAGAATACACACTGGATTATGTAAGGCCTGGAATAGCAACATATGGTCTTCAACCATCAGATATAAAAAAAGAAAAAAAATTAAAGCCTGTTTTGCAATGGAAAAGTGTTGTTGCAAGAGTGGGGATTTTAAAGAAGAATGAAAGTGTAAGTTATGGCAGAACATATTTTTCAAAACAGAATATTCCTATAGCGACTATACCTGTTGGGTATGCCGATGGATATTTTAGACAATTATCGAATAAAGGTTATGTATTGATTCAAGGGAAAAAATGTAATATAATAGGAAGAGTTTGTATGGATCAGTTTGTAGTTGAAACTACACAAATTGAAAAAGTAAAATTGGGTGAAGAGGTTGTATTAATAGGAGAGCAAGAAAAAAGTTTCCTATATGCAGAAGATCTGGCAAGATTAGCTGGAACAATAAATTATGATATAACGTCAAAAATAACTAAAAGGGTTCCACGCGTTTATATAGAGGAGGAATAATATGAAAAATGGTGGTATGAATCTTGGAGATTTATTAAGAGAAAAAGGCCAATTATCTGATGATTTAATAAAGGATATATATATATCTGATTTAAAACCAAGTGAAACTTATGAAATAGAGGGTAAAGTTTTAAGCAAAAGACTACAAACAACTAAAGATGGAAAAGAATTTTTGCTTTTTACAATAACTGATAAAACTGGGAGACTAAGAGCTATTGATTGGTTTAATGCAAGAGAAAATTCAGAAAAAATAAATATAGGTAATATTATAAGAATAAAAGGTAAAATAGTAGTTTTTGAAAATAGGCTTCAGCTAAATCTGGAGAAAAATTATAGTATATATATTTTAAAAGATTCTGAAATAAATTCGGAGAAATTCATAAAAACTTCTACTCAAAATGTGCAACATTTAAAGGATGAATTGATTAATTTTATAAATAATATAAAAAATATTCATATAAAAGAATTATTATCTTATATCTTTATTAAAGATAAGAATTTTGAAAAGGATTTTTCATACGCTCCTGCAGCAATTAATGTTCATCATGCATACAAGCATGGATTATTAGAACATACTATAGATGTTGCAAAACTCTGTAATTCAATAGCAGAAAATTACAAAAATATTGTAAATAAAGACATACTTATAGCAGGAGCACTATTGCATGATATAGGAAAAACAAGAGAATATAAGATTACCCCAACAGGAATTGAAAAAACAGATGAAGGTGAATTAATTGGACATATAGCGATAGGGATTAATATGGTTTCTGAATATGCAAAAAAAATAAATAAATTTCCAAAGAAAATGCTTGATGAAATTCTTCATATGATAGCCTCTCATCATGGAGAATTGGAATGGGGTAGTCCAATTGTTCCAAAAACACTGGAAGCATTTATTTTGCATTTTGCAGATAATTTAAGTTCAAAAATTGAGCAGGTTAGAAGTCATATTGAGGAGTCTAATAATGAACATTGGACTGAATATCATAAAAACCTGGGAAGAAAAATTAAAATTACGAATATGGGGGAAAAATAATGACAAAAAAGAAAAAAAATGTTGTTATAGTTGAATCTCCTGCGAAAGCAAAAACCATAGAAAAATATCTTGGATCCGATTATAAAGTTGTAGCTTCAAAAGGACATATAAGAGATCTTCCACAAAAGAAATTTGGAGTTGATATAGAAAAAGATTTCGAACCAGAATTTGAATTGATGCCAGGTAAGGAAAAGGTTGTAGCAGAGTTGAAAAAAGTTACAAAAGGGAAAAAAGTGTACCTTGCACCGGATATGGATAGAGAAGGTGAAGCTATAGCCTGGCATTTAAGTTATTTATTGGGATTAGATGAAGATGAAGAAAATAGAATAGTTTTTTCTGAGATTACAAAAGATACCATATTGGAAGCTATAAAATCACCAAAAAAAATAGATGACAAAAAGGTTGGAGCACAATTGGCCCGAAGGATACTTGACAGAATAGTCGGGTATAAAATAAGTCCTATATTATGGAGAATTTTGAAAAATTATAACACAAGTGCCGGAAGGGTTCAGTCCGCTGCGTTAAAAATTCTGGTTGACAGGGAAAGGGCAATATTTAAATTTAAACCAAAAGAGTTTTATAAAATTTTTTTGAAATATATGGATCAGGATATCCCTTTAGTGAAGATAAATGGAAAAAAATATAAAAAAGAAAGTATTAATGAGAAGAAAAAAAATGAAATATTAAAAGATCTAAAAGAAACAAAATTTTATATAGAAAAGGTTGAAGAAAAAGAAGCAAAAAGAAATCCTCCGCAGCCATTTATAACCAGTACGTTACAGCAAAGTGCTATATCAAAATTTGGATGGTCTTCGAAAAAAACTATGCAAATAGCACAGAAATTATATGAAGGTATAGAAACGAGCGATGGCCCACTTGCATTTATTACATACATGCGTACAGATTCAACAAGAATATCAGAAGAAGCACAAAAAAAAGCTTTTAATTATTTAAACGAGAATTATGGTAAAGAATATACGGGGCATTTTAAGGTGAAAAAATCAAAGAAAAAAATCCAGGATGCCCATGAAGCAATAAGACCAACAGATGTTTATATAGACCCTGCAAAAGCGAAAAAGCTAATTTCAGGTGATAATTTAAAATTATATACACTAATATGGAATAGATTTATAGCTTCACAATCGTCTCAATCTATATATACAGAAAAGATATATACCATTATGGATGCATCGAAAAAATATACTTTTGAAGTTGTAGGAAGGAAAAGAAAATTCGATGGATTTGAAAAATTCTGGTCTTCTTCTACAGGTGAAAAAGAATACGAATTACCTAAAAGCGGAGAATTAAAAAATATAGAATTGAAAACAGAAAAAGATGAAACAAAACCCCCATCAAGGTATACAGAGGCATCTTTAGTGAAAGAAATGGAATCAAAAGGAATAGGAAGACCTTCAACTTATGCTACCATAATAACAACATTGTTAAATAGGAAATATGTAATAAAAGAAAAAAGTAATTTAATACCCACGCTTGTTGGTTTTATTGTTTCAGATTTACTTGAAAAAAATTTTCCTGAAATTGTTGATGCTAAATTTACAGCTCATATGGAAGAGAAATTGGATAAAATTGAAATTGGAGAAACAAACTGGAAAAGTATTTTAAGTGAATTTTATAAGGATTTCGAAAAATTTTTAAATACAACAGAACAGAAAATGAAAGAAAAATCTTTAGATTTTTATTATAAATCTAATATAAAATGTTCTAAGTGTAATGTGGAAATGGAACTTCAATTTGGAAGATATGGTTTATTTTTAAAATGTCCAGAATGTGGTGAAAATAAAGGTCTTTCTAAAGGGATATTGGGCGTAACTATTGATAATAATGTATATTTATCCGAGGATAATATTCTACCTGAAAAAGGAAAAGAAGAAAAAACGGGTGATAAATGTCCAGAATGTGGTGGAGACCTGATAATAAAAAGTGGACGTTTTGGTAAATTTATAGCCTGCTCAAATTATCCGGATTGTAAATATACAGCTCCATTGCCCGCCAGAGGTAAATGTCCAAAATGTGGCAGTAAAGTTCATAAATTAAAGAGTAAAAAGGGGAAAATATATTTCAAATGTTCTGAATGTGGTGAAATGTTCTGGGACGAACCTTCGGATTATAGATGTCCTTCATGTAATGGTCCTTTGTTTTATAAGAAAAAAAACAAAGAGGAAATGTTATATTGTCCCGATGAAAAGAAATTTTTTAAAGAGAGTGAGTTGAATGAATTATAATATAGGATTAATATATGGCGGTAATTCAAATGAAAGAGAGATTTCAATAGTAAGCGCTAAAAATGTTGAAAAAGCATTAAAAAATCTGGGATATATAGTATCAAAATATGATTTAAAATATGATTTTGATAAATTTTTAAAAGAATATAAATACATAGATCTTGTATTTAATGTGGTTCATGGTTATGAAGGTGAAGATGGAACATTGCAAAAGATATTAGAGGAATTAAAGGTTAAATTTATAGGTTCTAATTCAAAAGTTTCTGAAAATACATTTGATAAATTATCTTTTATGCGATTTATTGAGAAGGATTTTTCTGTTCCGGCTTATATATCAACAAAGAAATTTATTAAACCGCATTTTGATTTTCCTTTGATTATAAAACCAAGAAGAAGTGGATCCAGTTTGGGCATACATGTTTGTCACAATTATAAAGAATATAAAAAATTTCTTGAACATGAATTACAGGAATATAAAGAAATGTTGATTCAGGAATTTATAAAAGGAAAAGAAATATCTGTTAGTATAATAGAAAAAAATAAAGAAGTTATAGTATTACCAATACTTGAAATAAAGCCAAAAAAGGAATTTTACGATTATGAGGCTAAATATACAGAAGGTATGACCGAATTTGAAATTCCTGCAAAGATACCATTTGAATTGGAAAAAAAAATAAAAAAAGATTTTCAAAAAATATTTAGATTAATGAAATTAAAGGATTTTGCAAGGATTGATGCAATAGTGAAAGGTGAAAATTATTATATTCTTGAAGTAAATACTATACCTGGACTTACAAAATTAAGTGATTTACCTCAATCAGCATATGCCTATGGTTTATCTTTTGAAAGTTTAATAGACATATTAATAAAAAACAATCTGAGATAGATATCTCAGATTGTTTCAGATTGAAGACAAACCTCTTTGCTAAATCAAGCAGAGAGGTATTT
>NZ_AZAY01000010.1 GCF_001021165.1 Marinitoga sp. 1197 | reverse complement strand
ATTTCGAATGTTTGAAAACTTTGTAAAAGCAATAGATGAATCGTTAAAGGAAAGTTTTGAAAAAGGAATTGAGAAGGGTTTTGAAAAGGGAATTGAGAAAGGAATTGAGAAAGGAAAATTCGAAGGAGAAAAAACAATCGCAAAAAGTCTTTTATTTAAAAAATTTGGAGATAATATTGTTCCATACTTAAATAACCTTGATTATTTGGATATAAAAACAATTGAAGATTTAACTAACAATATCTTTGATATTACACTTGATGAGGTCATTAAAATCCTTAAAAGCACTAAATCGTAATTAACACAACCCAATGTTATGAACAATCTTATAATATAAGAAAATTGCCAAAAATCGATAAAAATTTATAAATAAAAATAGTTTAAATCGTCTGTGTTGTTTACAGACGATTTTTTTAATTTATTCTATTACTTGTAAAAAAATTTTTATAAAAATATTTAGGCGTGATTGAATTGAAGAATGCCTATTTAATGATATTTAAAAAAGTCTAAAATGAAATGACAATTTGCGAGTTTTCGCTTGCTTTACTAATTGGACACTCTAATATGATATAATATATATAAATATAAGAATTAATAAAAGGAGAAAAAACATGAAATATAATGAAAGCATTTTTATAGAAAAAATAAAATTAAAAAAAGTTCTTGCCACCGGTGACTTAATTGATATTGAACTACCAACCCAACATATTATTGGGAATAGTAGAATAATATCATTAAATTTCTTATCAAAATATGCTCAAATTTTACCTCCAATATACAAAAATTCAAAAATAAAATTATATAACGGGGAGAAGTTAAATATCAGAATATATGAAAATTCATCAAATATTATCATAAAATCCAAGGTTTTAAAAAAAGAATTGGATAACATTTTTGTATATTTGCCATTAACAGGTTTTAAAATTCAAAAAAGACTTTTTTATAGAATTCCTATAATTAGAGAAGGTTTATTACTCGATAATGAAGATAATAAAAATATTCCATTTGAAACAAGAGATTTTAGTGCTGGTGGAATGAAAATAGTTTCAAAACATTATTTAAACACTGAAAAAGAATACATAATAAAACAACTAGATATACATAAAAGTTTGATATTGAAAAATATAAATACACGTGTTGTACGATTAATTGGGGAAAATATATATGGAGAGAAAATTTATGGAATGAAATTTCTAAATATTAACTATAATTTAGAAAAAAACTTAGTTCGTTATGTAAATCTATATTCAATAAAATCAAAACATGGTATATTGGAGGATTAATAATGAACAAAAAAAATATTTTTGCTTTTTTAGAAATTGCTCTGATTCTAACATTATTATTTATTTTAGATATAACTAATAAATTTTTTGGATATATTTTTGTAGATCCTAATCCATATTTTATTTTTTCAATTCTTATAGCTATTCGATATGGTATCAATTTCTCTTTATTATCTGGAAGCATCAGTACTTTTTATATCTTTTTATCAATTTTCTTTAATGCCAGAAATGACTTTTTTAAATTTATTATTTCCTGGACTGTTTTAAAAAATCCCCTTTATATTTTTTTGTTTGGCTTTATAATCGGCTTTTTCAGAGATATGTATATTCAAAAAATAAATTATCAAAATGAACAAATAAACTTATTAAAAGAAAAAGTAAAATCATTAGAAGAAGATATACGAAAATATAAAAATATAACTGATGATCTTGAACACAAACTTGTTCTGGAAAAACAGGGAGTTTCTTTACTGGTAGAGAAATTAAAAGATATTGAATATAATAATTCAGAAGATATATTTAATGAAGCCATTGATTTAATTTCAGAATTTATCTATGCAAAAACCGTTTCTATTTATACTTTAAGTAAAAATAATTTTCTACGCATGAAGGTTAGAAAAGGTCCGCAATTTTTACCAAATTCTCTTCCAGTAGATAAATCTGTTGTAATAAGCATGGCTATGGAGTTTGGAAGTGCAAATGCAAATGTTTTATATTTGACAGAAGTAGAATATAATTTTGAATATGAACCTGCTATGGCCGTTAGTGTAAAGCATGGAAAAGAAATACTTGGTTTTATTATTATAGAAATAATAGATCCGGAAAAAATAAATAAAAATACAGAAATATATCTAAAAATTCTGGCGGATTGGTTAAGCACTTTATTGCTGGCTTCATCAAAATTATCTGAAAATCAAAACCCAGATTTTCTCACATCTGAAAAATTTAGCAATATTTTGGAAAAAATTGAAGAAAGAAGAAAAAGATTTGGAATTCCTTATTCTGTAGTAATTGTAAAATACAATAATATTAATTCAATAAATTTATTTAAAAAATTCATTCGAGATACCGATTTTCTTTTTATAGATAAAAACAAAAAAGAAATTAAAATAATTTTAACTTCGTGTTCCAAAGATGGTTTAACAAGGGTTTTAGATAATTTCAGCTACGAAAATATTAAAGTTATGGAGGCATATACAAAACAATGAAAAATATTTTTTTAATTATTTCGTTTTTTTCTGGAGTATGTGGGATTTTCTTATTTATTTTTAATTATTTTCATTATGGTTATGCTGCTGTTAGCATTTATACTATTATTTTGCTTTTCATTAATTATCATGAATATAAAAGTTCTTTTTCATTAAAAAATTTATTGCTAAAAACTACATTATTCTTTATAATATTCCCGTTTTATCCATTAATATTATTATTTCAAAAAAGGAATTTATCCCCTTTATATAAAGAAATAGATTTTTCAAAATATAATATTGTAAATTCAAAAAGTATTGGATTTTCTTCTGTTGATCTGGCTCCGTTTAATATTATTTTAAAATATGGAGATCCTGAACAGCGTAAATATGTTGTAAGATTGGTGTATAATTCAATAAAAAATGATAAAATAGATTTTGTAGAAGGGATAAATTTAATCAGAAGTGCAATTAAAGAGGACTCTCATCCTGATGTTATATTGTATGCATCTGATGCTCTGACAAATTTAGAAAATTTTTTAATTAAAAAAATCTCTTTTTATATGAAAAATTTAAAAACTTTAAAAGATTATATTGATTATGGTAAATATGCCTATTTTTATGCTAATTCTGGTTTTTTAGCAGGCGAACATAAACAGGAAGTTTTATGGCAAAGTTCAATTTTATTAAGAACTGCAATTGAAATATTTCCTGATAGCCCAAAATTAATTGTAATAACATTAAAAATCTTAGAATCATTAAATGAATTCGATACATTGGAAATATTATTAAATGAAAAGATTAACACAATTAAAGCTCAGGAAATATATGAATATGCAATAATCTATTATATAAAAAGAATGAAACAAAAAACTGTTCAAAAATTAGTTTCCGATTTTATAGACCTTGGTTTTTCAGCAAAACATAAATCTATAAAATTTTTACTGGGGGATTAAATTATATGAAAAAAAAATTTTTACAACCTTATTATTTATTATTTATATTAACTATGCTGTTAATAGTCATAACTATTATAATAAATTATAATAGCAATTATTCTTTTGACCCTGAATATATAAAAGAACTTCCATGGAATAAAAGAACATCATATATAAAACAAAAAGAATTATTAATAAAATTGGAAGGAAAAAATTATTTTAATGATGAAGATATTATACTCATAAACCAATTAATTTCTATATCTACTGCTTTAAAAGATGATAAAACTTTAAAAATTGCTCAAAAGTATAAACTTGATTTTTTATTATATTCAATAAAAAATCTAATGAATGATAATTCTATTTATGATTATATAAATAATATTGATTTCAAAACAAAGATACAGCTTTTTTTACTTTCAAACAACAATAATTATATATCTAATTTAATAAAAAACATGAACAAAAAGGAAAAACTACAAATGTTATTTATTTTAAAAATATTTTATCCAGAAAAATTTAATAACTTAAAAAACTTATTCGATAAAAAAGATATTGAAGATATTGAGTTAATTATCAAATATATTAATTTAAAAGGAGAATAATATGAAGGTTGGAATAGTTTTTGAAGGAACATACCCTTATGTTACCGGTGGTGTTTCAAGTTGGGGAAATACATTAATAAAAAGCATGAAAGATGTTGAATTCTGCATAATTCATATTGGTGATGTGCCAAAAATAAGAAAACCAAAATACAATTTTCCTGATAATGTTATAGATTATTTTGAATATTTTTTATTTGCAAAATATGACTTTTCCAGCAAATCAATTATAACTAAACAATTTGGCAATAAATTAAGAGAAATCTTAAAATATCCATTTGATGAAAAAGTTATGTCTGAAAATCTTTATAAACTTTTTCAGCAATATTCTAATTATGACTTTACAAGCTTGTTGAAATCTGAAACATACTGGGAAGTTATGCTTGATTTTTATAAAACATATATACCTTATGAAAATTTCACCAATTACTTCTGGACTTTGCAATCTATGCTTTTACCATTTTTAAATTCAATGACTGTTGATTTTCCAAAATGTGATATATACCATACTATAACAACTGGATATGCTGGTATTTCTGCAATTATGAACGGTATAAAAAATAACACTCCTGTAATTTTAACCGAACATGGTATCTATCATAGAGAAAGACAACTTGAGGTATTAAAAGCTGGATGGATAAAAGATGAATACAGACTTGCATGGATTAAATTATTTAATACCATTAGTTCATTGGTATATAAAGGATCAAAAAAAATTACAACATTATTTTCAAAAAATCAATTATTTGAAAAAGAATTATGTGAAGATGAATCAAAAATGTATGTAATTCCTAATGGAATAGATTTCGATAAATTTTCAAAATTAGAATACAGAAAAGAAAAAGATCCTTATATTGTTGGACTTGTTGGTCGTGTTGTGGAAATAAAAGATATAAAAACTGCTATTAAAGCGGCTAAAATGGTTAAAGAAAAAATTAAAAACTTCAAATTATTAATTATAGGGCCAACCGATGAAGAACCAGAATACTATAAAGAATGCCTTGATATGATTAAAATTTTTAGATTAGAAGATACTATTAAATTTACTGGAAAGGTTAATGTTCTTGATTATTATCCAAAAATAAATGTTTTATTACTCTCAAGTGTTAGCGAAGGGCAACCACTGGTTATTTTAGAAGCTTTTGCTGCAGGAATTCCTGTCGTGACTACTGATGTTGGAGCATGTTCGGAAATGATATATGGTTCCGATGAAGATATAATTGGAGAAGCTGGGATTGTTGTAAAGCCAAAAGACTTTGTAGGACTCGCAAAAGGATTAATTGAATTATATCAAAATGATGAATTTAGAATAAGTGCATCAAAACTGGCAAGAATACGCGTGAAAAAAAGATATAGATTAGAACAAATGATTAAAAATTATAAAGATTTGTATTTATCGGTGGTGAAATAAATTGGCTGGAATAGGCTTTAGATTAAATAAAATGTTTCATCAAGGTGGGGTTTCAACTGATTTATTGGCTATAGCGTATTCTGTAGTTGTTTCTTCTGGGCCATGGATAATAACAACTTTAACATTGTGGATTATCTTGAGCTTTTTAAAAATATCAAACATTTATTTTAATATTTCAATTGTTTATTCTTTTGTATTTTCTATAATAATTTCAGGATTATTTATAATGTTTGAGTCAAGAAGAATTTCAGACCTTATATATTCAAAAAAATACAAAAAAATATTACCTGAAGTAATGGGGATACTGATTTTTGCTACACTTTTCGCTATTTTTATTTTATATATATTTTTTTCTTTTTATAAACATGAAAGTTGGTTTGCTCTTTCTTTTTCTTATCTTGTTATTTCCCTATTAGCCTTATGGATAATTTCAATAGCTTCAATATCTACAAATGCTATAAACTGGTATATTATGGGATATATTATAATGGGCTTTTTCTCAATAATATTTTCAAAATATTTTGGATCAGAAAAAAATCCTTTGGGCTATATTTTAGGTTATGCTTTTGGGGTTAATATTGGAACATTTGTACATTATATTCTGGCCTTACTATATTTCGGAACAGATTTAAACTTAACCTCATTTGAATGGATAAAAGAAATTAAAAAATACTGGCATAATATTTTAATAGGATTTACCTATTACCTGGCATTATGGATAGACGATTTTATTATATGGCATTCAAAAGATTTTGGAGAAATGCCAATTAATGGTTTTTATTTTTCTTTTATTTATGACAGTCCAATGTTTATAGCTTATTTAACCATAATACCAACAGCAACTATGTTTATACTTGTTCTGGAAACCAGGTTCTACAAAACATATAAATTATTTTATGACTCATTAATTGAAGGATACAATTATTATGAAATCAATATTAGAAAAGAAAACATGGAAAAAGAATTAAAATTTGATATTAATTTAACCATCAGGGTTCAGGTAATTATTACATTTATATTATTATTGCTAAATGAATTAAATATGCTACCTTTTATTTCGGAAATATTTAAACCAATATTAAGGTTAGGTTTAATCGGAGCTATGATGAATTCTTTTTATCTCATGATTATGCTTTTGTTATTATATTTCGATTTCAGAAAAGAAACATTATACTTAAATATTTCAGTACTTTTAATAAATTTATTATTAAGTATTATTTTCTTAGATAAATTTGGTTTTTACTCACTTGGAGCAAGTTATACCTTTGCCTTTACAATAGGAACATTTATCGGATATAAAATATTAATTTCAAAAATTAAAGATTTAATAAAAACAGAATATTATAGACAAAAATTAGCTGTTGAGGATGGATATTATCTTTATTATAAAGACATTAAAAATTTAATGGAGGAAAAATTATGAAAAAATCAATTATCTTAATAGCACTTTTTTTAATAACACTTTCTTTATTTGCACAAAAAGACCTTTTGTTACTTTATAAAGGGTCAGAACAATATGGAGAATTTATGTTTAAATACCATATTATTCCAATTCTGGAAAAATATAATGTAAATTATGAAATAAAAGATATAGAAAAAATGAATTATTATAGAATTGATAATAAAAAATATTTTGGAATAATAAGCTGGTATTATTCCCCTGAATTAAAAGACTCTCATTTATATTTAAGACAATTATCTACTTTTGTAGAAAATGGTGGATTTTTTTTCTTTTTTAACAATCTTGGCGTAACTTCTGATATTAGAGAAATAAATAATTTATTGAATAAAATCGGTATACACTATATGTACGGATATAAAGAATTAAAAGATTATAAAATAACATATAAAAAAGAATACTTTTTAAGTCCTCCAGCAACTTCAAACAAACAGCCTGTTGAAAAATATGTTGTTTTTGGAAATAATGTGATATTATCATATAAATATGAAAATAACTTCTATCCAATGATTATACTGTCTAAAAATGGTGGTGGCGCTATTTTTAATAGTTTTATCAATAAACATGGTGATATTATTCTGGATATAAAAAAGATAATATTAGAATTAATAAATCAAAAAGTTGGAAAAGAAAACAAAATTTTAATAATAAAAACAAAATTTGATAGTGCTGAATATTTATCTTCCCAAAAAGAACTTAAAAAAATTTTTACCTATGCCAAACTTAATTACGAATTCATAAATGTTGAAGATTTTTATAACTTATCTTTTATTGATTTATTACCATATAAATATATAATCTGGAATACCAATGCAGAATATATCGAAACTAACACAATAAAACGATTTATCAACAATGGTGGTTCTTTTATTTTTTCGACTAGTTTAAATAACACACCTTGGAAAAATGAAATTATTGAAGATAACACAAATATATCAAAAATAATTTTTTCAAAAAAACTCTTTCCAATTGGAAATGAGAAAAATGGCGATTCTATATTAAAAAGATATTTTAGTATAACATTCAACATAAAATTTGATAAAAACAAAAATATTTTAGCTTATTTAAGTGATGATAACAATAAAAAAATTCCTATAATATGGTATGAAAAACACAATAATGGTTATATAGGATACATTTATCCAAGCATTATTTTAAAATCTACAAGAGGTTTAATATTACAAACAATCTTAGAGATGCAAGATGTATCTATTGCCGGATTATTAAATTCTTATATTTTTTATATTGATGATTTTCCATTACCTTCCTATAATATTACAAAAAATATAGATGGCAAAAAAATTACTGATGATGAATATTATTATAATGTATGGTGGCCATCAATAAAAAAATTTTCCGAAAAGTTTAATATAAAATATACTTTTGTAACTCCTTTAAGTTACAATGGTGCAAGTACACCACCCTTTGAATTTACTGAATTTTTTATAAGCAAAAGCAATAGTCCATATAAAACCTTAAAAGAAATAGACAAATCTGAGTTTGAACTTGGGCTACATGGATATAATCATAACTCTTTAACAAAAGAAAAATGGGATAATCCCGAAAATATAGTATTGAGCTTAGATGCAGCTAAAAACTTTTTAAGTAAAGTTTTAAACCACCCTATTGTAATAAGTAGTTATGTTGCTCCAAATAATTTAATAGATTCTTATGGTGCAAATTATTTATTAAAAGCATTACCAACTATAAAAACTATTGGAACCTCTTATGAAAGTAATGACGAGTTTTCTGAATATAAAATTACAAATAATTTTGTAGTAATAATTCCAAGATCCACTTATGGTTATTATCCATTGAATAGACTATATCTAACAACTATAAACACTCTTGCCAACTTTGGTACTTTTCAACACTTTATACATCCAGATGATGTATTTGCAAAAGATAGAAATCCTGAAAATAAAACATGGAATGAAATGTATCATAATCTGGAAACTTTTTATACTACAATAAAAACAAAATTTCCCTGGCTTAGAAATCAAACAGCGTCAGAAGCGTATCCATATTTTTTTGATTATCTAAGTCAAGATGTTAAATATTACTGGAAAGGTAAAAGTTTAGATGTAATAATTCCGGATTCTTCCTTATTCCCAAAATACTTCATGATAAAATCAAAAAAGATTATTAGAAAAATAAGTGGTGGAAAAATTATTCATTATTATAGAGAAAACAATTTATATATAATTGAAATGAATAAAAATATTATGAATATAACTTTTCTGGATGTGAAAAAATGAAAAATAAAATTAGAAAATTAATGTTAGAAAAACGAACAAATTTAAAAATAAAATTATATAATACCTATAATGAAATAATATTAAAAAAAACAATAGAATATCTGAAATCTATAAAATTTAATAGCATAGCTACTTATTATCCTTTCAGAAATGAAGTAAATTTGTTAAAGTTGGTTGATCTTTTAAACGATAAAGATATAGTTTTTCCAAAAATCAAAGGAAAAGATATATATTTTGTAAAGGTAACTTCAGTAAATGATTTTGAAAAAGGAAAATTTGGAATAATGGAACCCGTTGGAACATCTTACAATAAAAAAATAGATGTATATATAATTCCAGGTGTTGCTTTTGATAAAAAAATGTATAGACTTGGCTATGGTGGAGGATACTATGACAGATATTTTTCAAGAAATACAAAAACACATTTAATAGGAGTAGCCTTTGATTTTCAAATCTTAGAAAGTCTGCCTGTATATAAACATGATATAAAAATGGATATAATATTTACAGAAAATAGAGTTATAAAGGGTGATGATTTATGAAAATTGGATTAGTACAATTTAAACCTCATCTATTTCAGGTAAAGGAAAACGTAGAGAGGGGTATAAATCTAATTAAAAGTGAAAGCGCTGATTTATTTGTATTTCCTGAACTTGCATTTACAGGTTATACTTTTAATACAAAAAATGAAGTCGAATGGGTCTCTGAAAACATGAATGGCTTTTCTATAAAAGCTTTTAAAGACTTTGCAATATCAAAAAAAACAAATGTTGTTTTTGGATTTGTTGAAAATGACAATGAAAAATTTTATAATTCATCTATACTGATAAAATCAGATGGAAGTCATAGAATATATAGAAAAACACATCTATTTTATGAAGAAAAATTATTTTTTGAAAAAGGCAATACGGGTTTTTGGGTTGAAAATATCAATGGCGTTAAAATAGGACTTGCAATATGCTTTGATTGGTTTTTCCCAGAATCTTTCAGAACTCTGGCTTTAAAAGGCGCTCAAATAATTGCACATAGCGCTAATTTAGTTATGCCTTATTGTCAAGAAGCTAATAAAATACGATCTTTAGAAAACAGAGTTTTTATTGTAACCTCAAATAGATGGGGGGAAGAAATAAATGCTCTTAATTCAAATAAATTTACCGGAATGAGTCAAATAACAAATCCAGATGGAAAAGTAATTGTAAGATTCCCTCAAAAAGGTGACAAAGTTAAAATTGTGAATATAAATCCAGAAGAAGCTAATAATAAAAATCTGAATAAACATAATAATATTTTCTATGATAGAATACCTGAATTCTATAAATAAAAAATCTATGAGGAGAGGTGTATATGTTTTTATCAATAGGTGAAGTATTAATTGATATGATAAGTGAATTTGATTCATTAGAGAATGCAAACGTTTTCCGAAAATTTTTTGGTGGTTCTCCTGGAAATATAGCTGTAAATTTAGCCAGGCAAAATATAGAAAGTTATATATTATCCACTATAGGTAGAGACCAATTTGGTTTATTCATTAAAAATTATTTGAAAAAAAACGGTGTAAATACATCCTTTTTATTCGAAAAGGAAGATGTAAATACTGATATAGTATTTGTAAATAAATCAAAAAAAACTCCGGAATTTAAAGCTTATCAGAGCTCTTCAATAAATCTGGAAATACCTGATATTGACTTAAGTACTTTTAAAATTATACATATATCTTCTTGGGCAATATCAGAAACAACTCAATTTGAAAAAATACTCCAGCTGGTAAAGAAAGCTAAATCAAAAAATATAATAATAGGATTTGATCCAAATTATCGTACAGTCTTATGGCATAATAAATATTCTATAATAGAAGTTTTAAAAATCTTTGGGCCATACATTGATATAATAAAACCATCACTTGATGATGCTGAAAATATATTTGGAAATGCAAATATTGACAATTTTAAAAAACTGGGAATAAAAAATATAATTTTTACATTGGGTGAAAAAGGCGCTATTGTTTATAATAAAAATTATAATATTTCTCTTCCATCATATAAAACAAATGTTATTGATGTTACCGGAGCTGGAGATGCTGTGTGGTCTGGAATATACATAGGATTGATAAATAACTTAAATATAGTTGAATCTGTAAAATTAGGATTGGCTTTTGCTGCAGAAAAATTGAAATATACCGGTGCAATTGCACCTTTAGATAACTGGAAAAACATTAAAAATAAATATGTAAGGTGATATTATGGAAAAAACTATAATATTCATATTAATATTATTAATTGGAACTCCTTTTTTAATACCGTTATTTATAGAAAAACTTGACGTCCCATTGATATATCAATTGACTAATATAGATTTAAATAAAATTACCCTTTTTTATAATCCAAAATTTTTAATAATTGATTATTCAAAAGATGGAAGTGAAAAAAATGAGTTTAAAAAATATCAAATAGATAGACTAAAAGGAATTATAGCCTTAGCTTATTTAAGTATAGGTGAAGCGGAGAATTATAGATATTATTGGAAAGATGATTGGTATAATAATCCACCAGAATGGCTTGATGGTGAAAATAAAAATTGGCCTGGAAATTATAAAGTAAAATACTGGGATAAAGAATGGAAAAATATAATATTTGATTATCTTGATAAAATTATTTCTCAGGGATTTAAAGGTGTATATATCGATCTTGTCGACAGTTATGTATACTGGGCTAATAATGGCTATAACATAAAAATAACTGCTAACAGAATGATAGATTTTATAGTTGAAATTGCTGACTATGCCAGAAAAAAAAATCCTGACTTTCTTATAATACCTCAAAATGGCGAAGAAATTATAGAGTATGATAATGGACGATATTTAAACGTTATATCGGGTATTGGAATTGAGAGTTTATTTTATACAAAGCTGAAAAAAAACAAAGAAAAATATATAGATCATCGTTTAAAATATATATTAAAAATCAAAAATTCAGGAAAACCTGTTTTAGTAACAGATTACATATATAATCCAAAAAATATTAATAAAGAAAAGATTATGGATTTTATAAATTTATGTAATCAATATGGATTTTATGGATATCCAGCAAATAAAAATCAAAGATTAAATGATATTTCTGATGCTTTAAAATTTTTTAAAAATAAATAGAATAACTAAACTTAAAGGGTGTCCAAAAAGTAAAGTTGCTCAAACCTTAATTGCTAATCTTCAAAAATAGCATATTTTCGCCGGTCGTATCAGACTCACATCCATGTTCGGTATTTTGCATCCATGCAAAATTGACCGGCTTCATATGCTATTTTTTCAGGCAATTTTCGAGTTTTCGCTTACTTTACTAATTGGACACCATATAAACTTAAAATAAGGATGAGGTGAAAAAATGAGAATAGCTTTTTTTAATCCACAAGGAAATTTTGATAAAAAAAATTCGAGACTAACTCAACACCCAGATTTTGGAGGACAATTAATTTATGTACGTGAAGTGGCCATGGAACTCTCGAAATTAGGAGTTAATATTGACATATTTACACGAAAAATTGAAGATGATAATTGGTCAGAATTCAAAGATGATTTTGATCATTATGATGGTTTTGAAAATTTGAAAATTATTAGAATACCTTTTGGAGAAAAAAAATTTTTAAGGAAAGAACTTTTATGGCCATATTTGCAAACTTTTTCGGAAAATATTTTTGAATATTACAAAAAACTTGGTGAATTACCAGATTTTGTTACCACACATTATGGTGATGGTGGTATAAGTGGTGCAATTTTTGAAAATATTACACATATACCTTTTTCGTTTACTGCTCATTCATTAGGAGCTCAAAAACTTGATAAATTAGGGGTTAATATAAATAATTTTGATGCCTATGATAAAGAATATAATTTTTCAGCAAGAATAATTGCTGAAAGAATTTCCATGAATAGATCTGCATTTAATATTGTAAGTACAAATCTGGAAAGATTTGAACAATATGGACATCAATTATATGAAGGGGCTATAGATATAAATGATAATTCCAAATTTAAAATTATCCCTCCTGGAGTAAATACAAAAATATTTTCTCAAAATAAAAAATATATTGATAATATATTCTGGGGAAAAATAGAACAATATTTATTAAGAGATCTGGATAATCTCAATAAACAATATATAGTACTTTCAAGTAGAATTGACGAAAAGAAAAATCATATTGGTGTGGTTAAGGCTTATTCTCAATCCACACATTTACAGAAAATAGCCAATTTGGTTATTTTTGTTAGAGGATTAAAAAATGGCTTTGAGGATATTGATAAACTTTCAAAAAAAGAACAGAAAATTATCAAAGAAATAAAAAATATTATAGAGAAATATAATTTATATGGAAAAGTATCATTATTTGATGTTCCAGGCCAGGAAGAACTAGCAAGTGCCTATAGATATTTTGTAAAAAGAAAATCTGTATTTGTATTACCAGCTTTCTATGAACCCTTTGGTCTGGCACCAATTGAAGCAGCGGCTGTAGGATTATCAATTGTAGCAACAAAAAATGGTGGTCCATCAGAAGCATTTGATAATGGCAATTACGGTGTTTTAATAGATCCGATGGATATTAAAAATATTATAAACGGATTAATTGAAGGATTAAAAAATTTTGATAAATATTCTGAATTAGGTAAGAAAAGAGTTCTTACCAATTATACATGGAAAATAACAGCAAAAAAATATCTTGAAGCTATTGAAAATTATCTAAAAAACCCGAGCAAAAGTTATAATTATATACCTATTTCAGAATTTTTCTCTGATAACAACATTGCCAAAAATATTATATTAAAATATTTAAAATCAATTTAATAATATAACCTGTCTTCTGAGTAGGATACATTTATGCTATAATAATACTGAGAAAAAACAAATGTGGATAAAAGTGCAATTGATGCAATAAAACAAATAAAAGAAAAGAAATATTATGAAAAATACAGAGGAAAAGAAATATATATAATAGGAATAAATATCAATTCAGAAAAAAGAAATATTGATGATTATATAATTGAAAAGATATAATACAAAATCCCCGAAAACGGGGATTTTGTGGTAGTATAATATAAACTGTGTAAAAATAAAAAAAGAGGAGCCCTTTATGAGCTCCTCGGAGCTTCAGGCTTAGAAAGCCATCGCTCATATATGTTGGTGGAGACGGCGGGAGTCGAACCCGCGTCCGAAAGCAGAGTAAGCCGGACTTCTCCGAGCGCAGCCTGTGTTTTGATTTTTACTTAATCTTCTCCCACAGGCAGGATAAGATTAAGCTATCTCCCTAAAATTTCCCCAAAAATCCAGGAGAAAGATTTTTGGGTAAGGGTCATTGTTTATGACGCCCTATTCAGCTATTTGACCCAGAACAGCTGAAAGGACGGCTGCTATTTTATATTAAGCAGCTAAAGCGTAATTTTCTTCGGCAATTCTCTTTTTTGACCGATTATTTTACGTGGTAACAGTCTTCCACGGCTCGCTTTCCGACTTACTCTACCCCCGTCGAAACCGTTTCGTCCCCAGGCGATATTCATTATAACATAATTAAGTAACATTTTCAACCTTTTAGACGAAAAATATTTACAAAAAGTTTTAATTGGTTATAGTTAAAACCTTTTTTATTGTTTTGCTATAATTATAATAGTTTATATCTACTTTAAATATTATATTTTGAGGAAAATTTTCATTTAATGGTACTTTAAATATATTATTTTTTATATCCACTTTTTTATTATTATAATAGACAAAAAAGCTATTAATATACTCCTTTTCCGAATTCAAAAAATATATTTCTGGTATTTTTATTTTAAATAGTCCCGAACTTTTTTCTCTTCCAAGATATTCAATATCTATTTTTATATCACTGATATTTTTAGGATTGTTTTTTACCACTATTTTTTTTATTCCATTAATATACTTCCCATTAACATTTACCTCATAATATAAATCATAAGATCCACTTTCGCCAAAAGGTTCTAATATTACCGTATTATCCAAATATGAATATTTTACTTCCTTAGAATCTCCTAAAACCTTAAATTTTATAAATTTTATTTCATAATTTTTTATCTCATTTGAAAATTTGTCATATACTTTAATATTTCTTATATGTAGAATATTCTGATTATCTGTAAAAATGCTTTTTTTATCAAAATCAAAAGATATATTGGTTACCTTTGCTGGTTGAACTTTCAATATAATTGTCTTCATTTTTTTCGCTTTATTGCCTGCATAGATATTAATTTTATATTTTCCCGATTCATGAATTTTCGGTAATTTTAAATATATTTCACCAAATTGATTCGTTTTTCCAATATATACGATATCTTTATTATTTATAGAATAAAATATATCTACATTTTCTGCCACATCATTTTGAGTTTTTGCTGTTAATCTTATATTTACTTTTTCTCCTGCAATATTATATATATAATCAGGACTTTCTATATATGAAACAATATCCTTTCCAAATTTTATAACTGGTATGTTTAACCCCACACCAAAAATCTGATTATTATTCTTATTAAGAGTGTAATTAAAATAAAAATTAGAATAATTTATCATTATCCCTATAGAAAAATCATTATTATACTTCAAATATGGTTCTAAAGAAAATTTTCCTAATTTTGCAAATGTTGATATTAAACCGCTAAATTGTAAGTTATTCTGAGTGCCGAGCTGAATTTTCAAAGGTATATTACCAGAATTATATCCTATATATAAATAATGTCCGTTTATACTTTTAAAAGATTGGTTATAATATAGAAAATCATAATTATAACCAATATATATATTATGTAATTTTCCAAAAGCAAAAATAGACATAAATAATACGGATAATAAAATTAAAATTTTTTTTGCCATATTATCCCCCTATTCCGGTGTACTCCAACCTAATAAATTGGAATCTGTTTTTATAATATATGAATTACCATATTCTCTGTCATTAAATGATTTTGTTTGGCCAAATATTATATATCCACCATCTGATGTTTTTATTATACCATTTGCAATGTCATTACCTTTTCCATAGATATGTTTTTTTGTAACATTTAAACTGAAATCTGCTCTTAGTATTTCAATATTTCCATTATTGCTATTTAATACTATTAAATATCCATCTTCTGTTTTTAATATTTTTACAAATGTATTGATAAAATCATTTTCATATATTGGCGAGAATATTTCATTTAATCTATAACTGTATGTTTTTACAACTAAATCATTAGTTGTAAATCCGGCAAGTACTATATCATTTCCACTATCGTTTATATCATAAATAGCATCTATATCCGATAACAATTTCTCTGATTCTACATTGAAATTCTCATCCAGCTTTATTAAATATCCCGATCCATTTTTGCTACCAGAAAGTATATATTTTTCTTTTCCATCTTCATCTATTATATTTATAACGGAATTTAATTTAGCTTTACTATAAATTAATGTATTCAACAGTGTAGAACCATTTGATGGGTCAATCTTTTCTATGAAATCACCTGTAGAACTGCTCCCAACAATAATATAAGAATTGTCAGATAATTTTATATAATCATTTATAATATCTCCTGCAACATTTGTTGGAGTGGAATTTAATGAATTCAAATTATTATCATATTCTCTGAATTCTATTTTTCCAGAATTTATACCCAACAATGTTATATTCGAAGAAGTGTCCATAAAGTATGGAGTGAAATCTATTGTTACAGATGAATCTTTTGTTGTTTCTGTTCCGTCTTTATCCATTTTTGATAAATAATATGTATTATCTTCTTTCTGAATAAAAGTAAAATCTCCTGTACCTAATTCCTTTACATCTATAATTTCATCTAAAGTTGAATTGGCCCCTTTTTCAATTGTAAAAATATTTGTGTCTATACTTGATGTTTTAAATGTAATTGTTGATTCGCTATAATCTTCTTTTTCATCTATTGCTCTAACCTTCCAATAATATGTATTATTCGGAATAAGTCTTGATGAAAAATATTCTTTTTCAGTTGTGTTATATACTACAGTACTATAATTACTATCATCATTAGATTTCAATAAATCAAAAGTAACATTTTGACCTTCAGGATCAACAGAATACCAGCTTATTAAAGCTTCAAGTCCATTATATATAGTATATTCTATATTGGGTTTTTCCGGTTTTGTATTAACCTTAAAATTCATTATATTAGATTCTGCTATTCCACCATAAGAATCTTTTGCAATGACTTTCCAATAATAAATTTTCCCATTTTCAAGTCCCTTTATATTATAACTGTTGTATGTGTAATCTGATATTATCCTATTTAAATTCTCCGGACTATTTCCAGTGTAAATATCGTATTTTAATGTATCGTTATCTTTATCGCTTGCTAGCCAGCTTAAAGTAACGTTTTTTTCTACACCCATAGAATTATTTAATGGATAAAATTTATCATTATCAAATGTGGGATACGCATTTGATTTAAATTGTTTAACCTCAGATTCAGCTTTACCTCCTTTATTATCATATGCTACTATTTTCCAATAATACGTGGTATTATTTTTGAGATTACTTAGTTCATATTCTTTTTCTGTTGTTGTTTCAATTAGATCCATAGAATTTAAAGATTCACCAATATATACTTCATATGTTAATTCATCACCATCTGGATCATATGCATTCCAATAAATCTTATCCCCATTTTTTGCATGAGTTTGTTGGTCAGTCCTTAATGAGTCATTATATATAACAGGGTTTTTAGTGGTTGAAAAAATTATTTCTGTTGAGCTATATGATAATTTATCATCAGAAACTTGAATCTTTATTTTATAATTAGAATCTGCATCTAATGTAAAATTATAATTATTATTTGACGTTTGAACTGTTTTGATAATAGTATTTTCTTTAAATAATTTCAGTGTATAATTTAAGATATCATTTACATCTTTATCTTCTGCGTCCCATTCAATATTTAGATTAAGCTGAACATTTGTTGCATTATTTGAAATGTTTATATGAGTTATTTTGGGCTGATATGTCGTTATAAATTTTCTCAATTTTGTTTCTGTATAACCTTTCATTTCATCTTCAAGACGGATTTTCCAGTAATATGTAGTTCCTGGTTCAAGTGTTGCATTCATATTGTATTCATTTGTTCCCTGAGCATTTGAAATATATTCACTTTGTAAATTATCAATATTTTTCCCAAAGTATACATATAAACTATATGTTGAAGAATCTGGATCGTCTGCATACCATATTATCTTTGGATTTAATGAAATATCTTCTGAATTATCGCCTGGAGAATAATCCTGTAAAATGGGGGGTTGATTTATATTTAATAAAAGTTCTTGGCCTTTTAAATAAAAACCCTTATCATTAAAAGCTTTAATGTATATATTGTATTTTCCACCTTCTGGAATTTCTATTACATAAATATTATTTGTTACGTTTGTTGCTATTAGAGTTTCTTCACCATTTTTACTTTTTTTATATATATTATAGTATGATACATTTAAACTATTTTTCCATTTTATTTTTAATTTATTTGGGTATTTTTTTTCATTGAATGTATATTCTTTAGAAGGATCATAATAATCATAAATATTTGTTATGTTCGGCGCAACTATTGGAGCATCTCCTGTAATAAATGTTGCAGGAAATGTTACTGAAGTAGCCATATTGCTATCTTTCGCCAATATTTTCCAGAAATATTCTGTTTTTGGAAGTAAATCCGTTAATTCATAAGAATTATTGGTCGTGGTTGCTACCTGTTCATCATTTAGGTAAACTGTGTATTCAATATCATCATTATCTGGATCTGCCGCACTCCAGTTTAATATTACAGTTGAATTCATATCTATTTGAGAAACAGGGCTAATTAATGTTATCTGAGGATAATTGGTTGTTTTAAATGTCTGTGTCGCTGAAATTGTTGTTGCAAAATTACTGTCTTCAACAAAAACACTCCATGAATATTCAGTATCTGGTTTTAAATATTTATTATAAGTAAATTCCGTTGAATTAAGAGTATATGAAACGACTTCATCATCTGATAATTTTATATTTAATATATAACTTAATTTATCGTTATCAGGATCGTTCACATCCCATTTAAATATAGGTTTTAATGACTCATTATTCCCATCTGGACTTTCTAAAATTACTTGAGGTTTATTAGTCGTTGAAAAGGTTATAATTCCACTACTACTCGAAGCATTTTCTGTATCATAAGCAACTATTTCATATTGGTATTTTGTTTCTGGAAATAATAATCCAGAAAATGTATATGAATTTTCCAAAGTTGTTGATAACAAAGTCAAATTTTCAGAATATTTTGAAAAATATATTTCGTAATAAGAGATATTATCATCTTCGAAATTCCAGTTTATCGTCGGTTTTAAACTTATATTTTCAGCATTTAGACTTGGACTGCTTGAGTTAAAAATTGGTTTTTTATTAGTAATAAATGTTGCTATATCACTTATAGATGTTGCATTATTGGTATCAATTGCCTCAACCTTCCAATAATATATCTTCCCATAATCAAGATTACGAATAGTATATTCCTCTTTTTCTGTTGATGCCAATTTTTCCAATATTATTGGATTTTCTCCAAAATAAATATTATAAGATATTCCATCATCTGGATCATAACTTTCCCATGTCAATGTTGCTATATTTGTTGGAATATTTATTTCATTATTTGGAGATAGATTATATGGTTTTATTGGATCTAAATTTGTTCTGAATTTTACTATTTTTCCTTTAACGTAGTTTCCTTTACCATCATCAACATCCACTCTTAATGCGTAATATTTACCTTTTTCTAAATTGACATTGAAATAATTATTTACAGTTTTTTTATCATATTTCAAATCATTTGAAAAATCTATAAACTCATCATTTTCATCTATTTCTTTTAATAAGAAATGATATGTTAGCTGATCATTATCAATATCTGTTGATTCCCAGGTTATTTTAGCATTTTCAGGAACACCAACAGCATAATTTTCTGTTTCCAGAGTCTTTTTAGGATATGTTATTTCAATTTCTGGTTTATACGAAGTGGTGAATTTTAATATTGGGCTTTCAAAATTATTTTTAACATCCTTAATTTTCCAGTAAAATGTGCTTCCAGAAGGCAGATTTTTCAAAGTAAATGTATTTCCTGTAATATTCTTTTCAACGTAATATTTTCCATCATCTGATAAATCATTATTTGGAGAAAAAATCAACAAAAACTCTTTGGAATCAATTGAATAATTCCATTTTAATTCTATTGTGTTTACGGGAATACTTAAAGAATTATCTGAAGGATAAAAGCCATAAAAAGCAAGATCCGAGACTTCGATATTAATTACTTCTTTATTGCTAACTCCAATTGTATCGTATGCTATTAACTTAAAATAATATGTTTTCCCATAATCTAACTCATCTACTCTAAATCCTTCATTTAAACCTTCGAATATTTTATTTTCAGGATTAAATTCAGGATTATCTGACATATACAATAAATATTTCTTTATTCCATCTCTATCTTCTGCGCTCCAGGACAGATTAATATAATTTTGATTAATGGTTGTTTTATTAATATTGAAAAATATTTTTGGAATATCTGTTGTTTTTATTTCATATATTTTCGAATCTGTATATGAATTGCCAATTATACTCCTAATTTTTAAGTAATATGTTGTGTCAGGTTCTAAATTTGAAATTTTAGCAAAAGTTTTTGATGTTGATATTTTGTTATTTAGCAATGTTTTAGCTTTTCCATAATAAACTTCAAAATTAATATTATCAAAATTACTATTGGAATCTAAATTCCAACTAATATCAAAACTCAAAGGAAGATTATTTAATACATCTTCCTTTGGATAATCTAAAATGGGTTTTGGGGGAGGAGCCTTAAAAATGCAAGAATTTAAAACAAAAATAATCAAAATCACAAAGATATATATCAGATTTTTTTTCATTCCATCACCTCGATTTATTATTCTACGCGAGGTCTTCTATTTCTTAATTTTATTTTGAAATAAAATATAATAAATTTTCTTTTGGTTTTATATACTTAGCAGGATATTCTTTTCCTTTAAAAACTTCTTTTAATACTTTTATTTTCCTATCCCCAGATAATAAAAACAACACATTTTTGCTGTTGTTTATACTTTTATAAGTGAAAGTAATTCTTGGTATATTTGGGTTTGCTTTTTCAGGAAATACATAATCAATATATTTATCGTCTGAAATCTTAATATCTGGAAATATTGACGCTATATGTCCATCTGACCCTAACCCTAATAATATTAAATCAAAAGATATATCTTTATTTTTATCCCTAAAAAATTTTTTTATACTATTTTCATACTCATCAGCGCATCTTTCAATAGGTGTAATTTCAGTTTTTATCCTATAAATGTTTTCATCAGGTATATTAATCATTGAAAGAATATTGTTATATACCATTTTATAATTACTATATTCACTATCTATATCAATATATCTTTCATCACCAAAAAATATATATACTTTATTCCAATTAATACTTTCTGAATATTGTGAAGCTAATATCTTGTATAAAATTTTTGGTGTATTTCCACCAGATAAAACAAAGGTAAAAAAATTCTGCTTTTTTATATAATAGGTATAAAAATTATATACAGTTTTAGCTGCATCAAAGCTCATATCATTTAAATTATTATACTCAAATATCATAATTTTCTCCATTTCCTCCCATCTTTTTCAATTAAATAATTTGCTTCTTCTGGCCCCCATGTTCCAGAAGGATAATAAAATAATGTAGCATTGTCTTTTTCCCAGACATCCAAAATTGGAGTGACAACCTTCCATGACTCTTCCATCACATCACTTCTAACATATAATGTTTGATCTCCAAGCAGGGCATCTATTATTAATCTTTCGTATGCATCCTGTTTTTCATATTCAAAAAAATTTTTATATTTAAATTCCATATTTAATGTATTAATACATATTTTAGAGCCAGGCTGTTTAGCTTGGATTACAAGTGAAAACCCTTCATCCGGCTGAATTCTTAGTATTAACGCATTTGGTTCTATTTTTATCGGATAAAAATCAGAAAATATGGAATGAGGTACATCTTTAAAAATAATTGCTACTTCCGTAATTTTCTTTTTTAACCTTTTTCCTGTCCTCAGGTAAAATGGAACACCACTCCAGCGCCAGTTATCTATATACAATTTTGCAGCGATAAATGTCTCAGTTTTAGATTCTTTTTTTATATCTTCAATATATGATTTTTTCACTTCATTATTTATTTTTCCTTCTATATATTGCCCTCTGATTATAAAATTATTTAATTTTTCTTTTGGAAATGGCCTTATGGATTTCAAAACCTTTATTTTTTCATCATGTACCATATCTGCACTCAAAGATGCAGGGGGTTCCATTGTGATAAGCGTTAATAACTGTAATATATGATTTTGAAACATATCTCTTAATAAACCTGTTTGGTCAAAATATCCTGCTCTATTTTCAACACCAATTTGCTCAGCAACGGTAATCTGAATATTATCTATATATTTATAATTCCATAATGGTTCAAAGATAATATTTGCAAATCTCAACATCATTATATTTTGAACCGTTTCTTTTCCAAGATAATGATCAATTCTATATATTTGTTTTTCGTTTAAATAATTATGTAATTGATAATCAAGTTTCTTAGATGACTCAAGATTATGTCCAAATGGTTTTTCAATTATTATACGGGAATATTTTTCTTGTGTTTCTACTGTGAGTTTGTTTTCTCCCAAATAATTAATGATAGGCATATATATATTAGGTGGCGTTGCAAAATAAAACAGATGATTTCCTGTTGTATTATGCTTTTTATCCAATTCTAAAAGTTTCGATCTTAAATCTTTATACATTTTATCCTGGCTATAATTACCGGATAAAAAATAGGTGTGTAATATAAATTTTTCTATAATATTTTTATCTGATTTTAAATTGTTTAATCTTTTTAAAATTTTATCCCTAAATTCCTCATCTGTTAACTTACTTCTTCCAACTCCTAATAAATAAAAGTTTTTTAATTTCCTTTTTTTGAAAAGATTAAAAATTGATGGTATTAACTTTCTAAATGTCAGATCTCCAGAAGCGCCAAAAATTATAATGCCAGCAGGTTCAGGAGTTGGATCTTCACATATTTCAACATATGATTCTATTTTATTTTCTATAAAACTCATAATATCACCTTCTAAATTTTTCATCAGGATTAGCAGCTTTTACTTCTCCTGCACCGGCAACAGATTTCTTTATTTCTTCATTTTTTTTATAAACTGCATGACCACCAAATTCTCTTCTGAGCGCAGCTACAACTTTATCAGAAAAAACATCCTTTTGCCTTGATTGAAATCTTTTAAATAATGAATTTGATATAACAGGGATTGAAACTCCCTTTTCCACAGCTTCTAAAACTGTCCACCTTGCCTCACCAGAATCTTCAACATATCCCTGTATTTCTGATAAACTATTATCTTCTTTAAATGCATTCTCTAATAACTCTAATAACCACGATCTTATCACACTTCCCTGATTCCACAAATGGGCTATATCATGTAAGTTTAAATTTTCTCCATATTCTGAGGCTTTTAACAATTCAAATCCTTCACCATAAGCTTCCATTAATCCATATTCAACACCATTATGAACCATTTTCACAAAGTGTCCAGCACCTGTTGGCCCACAATACAAATATCCTTCTTCTGGTGACAAAGTTTTTAAAATAGGTTCGATATATTCAAAAATTTCTTTTTCTCCACCTATCATAGTACAATATCCTTCTTTAAGCCCCCATATTCCTCCGGATACTCCAGCATCTATATAATGTATTCCATATTCTTTTAATTTTTTTTCTCTTTTCAAGTCATCTTTATAATATGTATTGGCACCATCAATAATAATATCATTCTTTGATAATAATGGAATTAAAGCTTTAATATTCTCATCTGTAACCTTTCCTGCTGGTAACATTAACCATATTATTCTTGGATTTTCAAGTTTGTTGACAAATTCTTTTAATGAATATGAACCTATCGCCCCTTCATTTTTCATTTCATCTACTTTTTCTTTTGTTCTGTTATATACGACAACTTCATGTCCACCCTCCAATAATCTTTTTGCCATATTTTTCCCCATTCTTCCTAATCCTATAATCCCTATTTTCATAAAATCACCTCTCCCAGAAAATATTTATAATATAACCCGGGATATCCCCGGGTTATATTATTTTTCGAATTTTTTTGCAATTTCAAGCAATTTATCCATGCTATTTTTTATTTCAATAAGAGCTTCTGACATTTGATTTATTCCAGATAAAACTTCATTCATAGAAATTTTTGTTGAGTGTGAAAAATTCGATAAAGATTGAACAGTATACTCAAAGTCTCGTACTATTTCCGAAACAGAATCAAGAGATTTCTCAATTTTGTTCAATTCTTTAGACGTTTTTTCAGATAAAAGAACGTTTGTGGTAATATTTTTTTCTATCTCTTTTAAAATTTTTTCTGAATTTTTTGATGTTTCTCTTGATTCTGAAGCTAATTCATTTATTAATTCTGCGATTTTAGAAATACCTTCACGATCAAGATTTTCTTTACTGGTTTCAATGGAAGAATTTATTGATAGAATAGAAACAGTATCTGAAATATCCTTTATTTTATCATTAAGATCTGATAGTTTATTTATAAAATTAGATATCTCTAAAGTTTTTTCATTCATATTTTGAATATCATCAAAAAATTCCTTCATATTTGATAAGGTCAAATCCAATTCGCTTCTTCCTTCCTCTATAGAGGAAGAAAAATTTTGTATTAATTCATCCAATTTTTGAACGTTTTTTTGTGTATTTTGGGCAACAGCACCTATTTCACTAGAAGCAGAACTATTTTCCGCTATATAAGAAGATACATTTGTTGAAAATTCTTTTATAGTACCAATTTGTTTTTTAAATTCCTTTTCAATTAATTTTCCTATTACATATGAGATAAAAAACAAAAATACCATCATAATTACCAATAGAATAATAGAAAATGTTTTAACTTTGTTAATATCATAAAAAAGTTGTTTTTCTGTTATAGCGTTTGCAAGATAATATGTTGAATTATTAAATTCAAACGATGAAAACGCCACAAATCTTTTTTCATTTTCATAAACATATGTGTATATCCCGTTTTTATTTTCTTTTATATATTTATATAATTCTGGAAGTTTAGCATCTTCAACTGCGTTTATTCCTATTTTACTTAGATTTGTATGATATATAACATTTCCATTTTCATCTAAAATATAATAATATCCATTTTTTTCATCTATAAATTTTTTAGAAAAAAAATCAGACTCTAAAGAACCCATTGATTTTGAAAGAAGCTCAGAAAATTTAATAACATTATTTTCATATGATTTCATAATAAAATCAACTGTAAGGTTTTTATAATATTCGTAAACAATAAAAAAGAAAGAGATAAAAGATAATCCAAACACTAATGTAATTATAAGTGAATATTTTAAATTAACCCTCATAACAAATCCTCCTTACTAATTATTCTATTTTTCCCCAGTTTTTTTGCCATATACATTAATTCATCAGCTTTATTAATAATATAGGTAACATTTCTTTTTTTATAGTCACAAAACACTCCCGCACTAAAAGTTATTTTCTTATTTATTCCTAACTTTTCCCAATTATATTCAGATACTTTTTTTAAAAGTCTTTCCAATACTTTTTTAGCTTTAATACATTCAGTTTCAGGTAATAAAATCAAAAACTCTTCCCCTCCAAATCTCCCTATAAAATCATTTTCTCTCAATTCATCCTGCATTATTTGAGATAATTTTATCAAGACTTTATCTCCTGTGATATGTCCAAATTCATCATTTATTTGTTTAAATCCATCAATATCAAGAATTGCAACTGAAAGACCATACTTTTTTCTTTTGAATAATATAATTAATTCTCTTAATTTTTCTGTAATTTTTCGTTTATTATATAATCCTGTAAGACTATCCCTCTCAGAGGATACTTTATAATCCATATAATTATTTAATGCTTTAAATAAGGTAGTTAGTGGTTCTAACATAAAATTCATATAATATGCTATGGTGTTTTTATTTTCAAAATTGCTAAAAGATATTACCCCAAGATCGGTATTTCCGCTTTTTAGGTTAAAAAATATAGAATTTTCTAATAATATTGTTTCATTTTTACCTTTATCACAAAAATCTCCTTTAAAAATCCATTCTGAAGGTGTGGTAGGATTTAACAGTTTTTCATATAATAATTTTTTAATTTTTTTACACTGAAATTTCTTATTGTTAGAAAAAGCATAGACTCTTCCAATAACATGAGACAATATCATTATATTTAAATTTTCAAATTTAAAAAATTCTTTAAGCAAATCCTTTAATTTAATCATAATATATTCTTCATCGTATATGTTACTTATAAGATCAAGTATTGAAGATTTTATAATTTCTATTTTCAATGTTTCTTCTAATATATCAACTAATTCACTAAAAGGATTTTTTCTAAACTTATAAAATTCTCTGCTCCATTCAATTGTAAATTTATTACTTTCTAAAAATTTGACTATACTTTCCAATATATTTTCTGGTGATTTATCTTTTTTTATAAATAAATCAGCTCCACTTTTTTTAGCCCAAAATTCATTTATTGAATCTTCAGCACCCGTTAATATTATTATCCCCACCCTTGAAAAAGCATCATAACTTCGTATAAATCTACAAAAATGAATACCATTCATTTGAGGCATAATATAATCTGAAATCACAACATCAGGAAGTATTTTAAAAAAGAGGTTAATTCCTTCAAAACCATTTTCTGCAACAGAAACATCATATCCCATTTTAGTTAAATTGTCCTTGAGATATTCTCTCCAAGATTTACTATCGTCTATAACTAATATCTTTCTCATATAAAATCGCCTCTATTCAAATCAATTAAAATCCTATTTAATTCTTTTATACTTCTTTCAAAATATTTTGTTAAGCTTTGAATTGCTCTTTCTGTCATATATGGAAATTGAGCATCGTTTTGAATATAAATTTTTGCTTTGCTATTTTCAATTTTTTTTAGTCCTTTTACCCCATCATTTCCTAACCCACCTAATAAAAATATATATGTATTTTTATCAATATATGGATATAATGAATCAAATAATTTATTTATCGATGGAGACACTGGACCGGTATTTTTAATAACTGAAACTACCCTTTTGGAAGAAAAAATTATATCTTTGCCTCCTTCGGGAATATAAATTCCACTTTTTAATTCTGTAAAACCTTTAACAATATTAACTTTCTGCTTTGAAATATTTTCAAGATAATCTTTAAAATTAGATGTTTGATTATCAAGATTATGCATTGCTAATATAATAGGATATTTCAATTTTTCTTCAAATGAAAAAAGCGTCTTTAATGCAGCTGGCCCCCCAGCAGATGCACCTATTATAACTTTAATTGTTATCATCCCCCAAAAATTTTTTTAATAATATTATAATTTTTTCTATTTTATCTCCTTTTAAAACATAAGCATTTGCACCAGAACTTAAACCTTTTTTAATTTCTTCTGGATCTGATTTAGTGCTTAAAATAATAACTGGTATATCTGGATTTTTTTCCTTTATAAATTTTACAACTTCATACCCACTTATATCAGGCAACTCAACATCAACTATGGCGGCATCATAATCCTTCTTATCAAGTGCTTCTTTACCACAAGATGATTCAATAATGTCATATCCTGAACTTTTTATAAGTTTTGAAATAACATATCTGGAAACTATTGAATCATCTAATATCAACACTCTTTTCTTTTTTCTTCCTTTTATGTTGTTATTTTTAGGGATATTTTTTATAGATATTATAGGAATTGGATATGTAAATATACTTTTTGCAAATCCCAAAAATCTTTTATCTTCAGATGGAACTATACGCGTTTCAAAATATCCCTTTATTTCATCATAAATTACGGCTACATTATTTTTGCATATAACACAAAAATTTATATTATTTTTTCCAAAATCAATTATTTCAAAAAGCTGATTGTTATAATTTATTTTATTATCAATAACTTCCGGTTTATTAATTAATTTAATAATGTCATCTGAACTAATTGAGAATATATTGTTATCTCGATTTAAAACCAAAACTTTTTTTGAAGTGGCTTTGGCTTTAAATTTAACAATAAATTTTGTTCCTTTTCCTTTTTCTGTTTCAACTTTTACATCGCCACCCTTAAATTCTGCAAAGGCTTTAACTGCATCCAATCCAACTCCTCTACCAGAAGATTGATCAACTTTCTCTTTAATAGAAAAACCCGGATAAAAAATTACATCAAGAGGGTTCACAGAATCATATCCCAATTGTTTAGCTTTATTTTTTATTGCTTCAATGTTTAAACCGTATCCATCATCGGAAACCTCAAGATATATCATATTATTCTTTATATAACTTTTTATTTTTAAATTTCCTTTTTCATCTTTACCAACTTTTTTTCTGTATTCTGGGTTTTCAATCCCATGAGCAATACTATTTTTTACAATATGAATCAAAATATTTTTTATTAGATTAGCATCTTCTTTTTCAATTTTTATATTCTCTACATCAATAATAAAATTAACCTTCTTATTATTAAAAATTGCTTCTTGAAATATTAAGTTTTCAAAACTTTTTATAATATCCTTTAATAATACAAATTGTTCGTTTTCTATTGTTTTTTGTAATTGAATTCTTAAATTTTTTATATTTTTAAGAGCAGAATTTACTCTATTATTCAAAATATCGTTTTCTGCTTTCAATAAAATACTATAAAACTTTTCCATTTCTTCAATTGATATATTTTCTTGATTTAAATAAGCCATTGTTCCTTCTATTAATTCTTCATTTAATAATATATTTTTATAATAAGATATTTCCTTTTCCGTTAAATCGCTTCTTTTATTCATTAATTCATTTGATATTTTTATAACTCTAGCCACAAATTTTTCATCTAAAACATCATTTAATTTTTCTTTGAAAGCAGACTCAAGCTCATGCATAAATTTACCAAAATTATGCATTCCTACTAACCCTGCAGACCCTTTTAAAGTATGATAAATTCTATGTAATTCTTTTATTATCAAAGGGTTTCTTGTCTCAAGATATTCCTTTAATAAATTGATTGCTTTATTCAAATTTTCATTCATTTCATCTAAAAATATATTCAAAAATTCCATATTTTCACTCCAAAATAGGTAAAATTAAATTATTTGATTTAAAAAATTGTTTCTCTGTATCTTCTATTACTTTTCCATAAATTTGATTTATTCTTTTAAATAAATATCCTTTATCTTTTATCAATAATATCCAATTACCTTTATCATCAATTTCTTTAACAGGATAAACTTGATTTTTATATTCTATAAATCCTATATAATCATCAAATCTAAAATAACAAAAATTATTTTTATTTATTATAGTTATAACATCTTCATTCCTTATAACAAATTTATTGTCTATTAAAAAATAAATGGTTTTTTCCTGTTTTATTTTTTTCTTTTCTTTTTTTTCCTTTACGATTATACGATTAGGCATCTTTTTTTTTATATTTTCCATATTAAATATAAATATTGTACTATCTTCATATGTTATATATCCTGTGTATATATTTAATTCTGGATATAACTCAAACATCTTATCATTGAATTTTTCAAAGTTTTCAATCTTTATTTTGTTCAGAACGGATGTAACACCGAATGCATATGTGTCGTAAATTAGAAAATAATTCAAATAAAATTCCATATCCAGCGGAATTGTAACTACTGGATACAAGTAATTATTATATTTTGCATATCCCAAAAAATTACTGTTTAAATTTTTCTTTATATATTCATTTGATATTCCTTTTATATTATCTTCCAAAGCAATGTAAAATTTATCTTTGTCTTTAGTTTCTAACTCACATATATAAAATTCCATATCATTCACCCATCTATTATCTTTTTTATATTCCATAATTCTTCATCATTCGGATTTAAAAATAATGCTTTTTCAATAGTGTTTTTTGCATTGAGATTAAGTTCTATTTCCAATATAACTTTATACTTAAATATTAAAGGATCAATAGATTCTTCTGATATATTTGATATTAATTGATATGCATACATATATTCTTTTTTATTTATTAAATCTTTAATTATTTCAATATAATTTTCTTTATCTATATTCTCAGTAAATTCCTTTGAATTATTTTTATAAAGCCTTTCTTTATAAAACCTTTCTTTATTATTCTTTTTTAAAAGTTTTTTTCCCTTTTTTTCATAATAATCAAGAAAATTTTTTTTATTATCTGCTAAATTTTTATCTGTCTTTTTCATCCATACAGTAAAATTTTTATTATAAAAAATTTTATATAATTCCATCATTTCTGGATAAAATTCTCCATTACCCAAAATGAGAATTCCTTCATTATCCAAAATTTCATATATTCTATTTAATATATATTTTATTTTTTCATTTGAAAAATATATTAAAACACGTCTTATAGTTATTATGTCATATTTCTCTTTCGTTGAATTTAAATATTCTAAAATATTCTCCTTTTTAAATTCAACATTTTTTTTGAATTCTGGTTTTACATAATAAATTTCTTTTTCTTTATTAAAAAATTTTATTTTATCTTTTTCATTCATAAATCTAACACTCCAAAATTTATAAATACCTTGCCTTGCCTCGGCAATTCTTTTTTTTGAAGCGTCTATCCCTATAATTTGATATTTTTTCCCTTTTTCATTTAATATAAAAGAAAAATTATATACTTCTTCTCCTCTCGAACATCCAAGGCTTAAAATTTTCCAGAATTCTTTTTTTTCAAAATACCCTTTTAAAAAGTTCCACAACTCTTTATCTCTAAAAAAAAACGATTCTCCTATTGTATATTTTTCCAATATTTTATCCTCTGAGAGGCTTGTTTTATCATAATCTATTTTCTCAACTATATCCTTTTTTTTATATTCAAGACCATACTTAGCTAAAACTTGTTTTATATATCTATCTTTCATAACCTTCCCCCTGAATATACATATTTATATATTTTTAGAATGTCTAAAAAGCCAAATTCACTCAGACAGCTTGATTGCTAATCCTTAAAATTATTCATTCTCAGCCGTCGCTCAAACAATACATCCTGTATTGTTTCGCTCAAAATTACATCCATGTAATTTTGGCGGCTTACATTCATAATTTTAAGGGCAATCTTCGAGTCTTCATTTCATTTGAAACTTTTTAGACGATCTATATATTTAATTATACCAGATTTTTAATTTTAATTTAATCATCGCTAAAATATACATTTTTATAGTTGAAATCAAAAAAATAATAACCCCCTTCAAGGGGGTTATTTATATATATATTTATTTATGATGCAGCACTTTCCTGCGTATCTTCTGTTGGATATGTAGGTAATTCAAATATCGATATTTCTGATTCTAAGAAAGCTTTTAATCCTGTTCCAGCTGGTATTGGCTGACCAACAATAACATTTTCTTTTAATCCTAATAGATAATCTTCTTTTCCTTCTAAAGCCGCTTCTGTTAATACCTGAACTGTTTGTTGGAATGATGCTGCTCCCAGCCATCCTTCTCTTTCAAGTGATGATTTTGTAATTCTCAATAATTTTCTTTCATATCTTGCTGGCTCTTTTGGATTGATTAAGTATACTTTCTTTTCTCCAACCAATTTAATTTCCCCATCTTCAGTTTCAAGCAATTGTGGTTCTGTTTTAAATACTTCAATTTCTTTTATTCCCATATCTACAATTTTGTCTAGTAATTCTTCTGTTATTTCATCTCCAACATCACCAATTATTTCATTTCCTTCATCTATTTTCACAGAAATCTTTTCTGATAATTTTTTACCCAATACTTCCTGTCTATTTTCTTCAATCTTTTTATTTTCTTCATAAATTTTTCTATTTATTCTTTCTACTGATTTGATATTTACAAGATCTTTCGGCATAAATTCTGTATCTCCAGCATATGTTATTTCAACTTTATTGAACATTTGTTTTATAATTATTTCAAAATGTTTGTCATGAATTTCAACACCTTGTTCAGCATAAATCTTTTTAATTTCTTTTAATAAGTAATCAAAGGTTACTTCAGCGCCAAGTTCTTCTAGTAATCTTCTTGGTTTTATATTACCTGATGTCAATCTATATCCTGGTTCAACCTTATCGCCAACGGATACAGTAGGTTTAACCTTTGGATCTGCTATATATGTATATAATTCGCCTTTAAAGTCTTCAACGATAAATATTAATCTTCCTTTTTCATCCCTGTCAATTTTTCTAACTATACCCTTTACTGTTGAAAATTCTGCTTCTGGACCTTTTAAATTCTTTCTTGCTTCAAATAATTCTTCTGCTCTTGGAAGACCCTGAGTAATATCCCCTGCGGTAGCAATACCGCCTGTATGGAAAGTTCTCATAGTTAATTGTGTTCCAGGTTCTCCAATTGATTGTGCTGCAATTATACCTACTGATTCTCCAATGTTTACTATTTTATGATTTGATAAATCCATACCATAACATTTCGCACATACACCATGTTCAGCTTCACAGGTTAATATTGATCTTACATATATTGAAGGTCTAACTTCAATTTTTTCAACATTATATCTCTCTAATTTCTTTGCAGTATCTGTATCAATTTTTTCTTGATAATTTGCAAGTGTTATTAATTTTCCATTTTCATCTTCAACTTTTAAATTTTCTCCGACAAATACGAAGTTCACAGCTTTATATTCTTTTATATTTACAGCTTTCACATTATGTTGCTTTAAAGATATAATAACATCTTTATCTATCTCTGTTCCTTTTGAGAATAATAATTCTCCATCAATCAATATGTCTTCATTCAATACGTTATATAAATACATATTTATATTATCTAAATTTATGTTATCTTTTATCTCTACAACAGGTATATTTGTCTTATATGTTGCTAAAAATTCTGCATCTTCTTCATCAAGCATTACGTCTTTTACATATTTCTTACCTGTTGTTGGATTAATTATGATTTCATCTGTTTTTGGATCAAGAACATCTGATGCCAAAACTCTACCGAATAAATAGTCAGCTAATTTTTCTATTCTTAAACCATCTGCTATTAATTCTCTTGCTTCAATTCCTTTTTCTGTACCGCAATCTGGTTCTGTTACTGTAATAGATTGAGCAACATCTACAAGTCTTCGAGTTAAGTATCCAGCTGTTGATGTTCTTAGAGCTGTATCAGCAGAACCCTTTCTGGCACCATGTGTTGATATAAAGAATTCCAATTCAGATAAACCATTTCTAAAGTTTGACTTAATTGGTAACTCAATAACCTTACCTGATGGATCTGCCATAAGTCCTCTCATACCAGCAAGTTGTTTTAATTGGTCTATATTACCCCTTGCCCCAGAGTCAACCATCATCCATACAGGATTAAATGGATATTTCTTGAATTCCTTACTTGTAACTTCTGTAACTGCTGCTATAGTCTTTTCCCACACTCTAACAACTTCTTTATATCTTTGCTCATCTGTTAAATATCCTTCTTCATAATATTTTTCTATTTCCATAACAGTTTCTTCTGATTTCTTTATTATTTCTATTCTTTCTTTAGGTTCAACAATATCTCTAACAGATATAGTTAATCCCGATATTGTTGCATAATGAAATCCTAAAAATTTGATATCGTCTAATAGATCAGCTGTTCTATCTATTCCATGATATTTGAATGTGTCGAATATTAGATTTTTTATTTCTTTCTTTTTGTATATTTTATTGAAATCTGGATTAAATCTTCCTATTTTTTCTGGGAGTATTTCTTTAAATATTAATCTTCCCACTGTAGTTTTTATTAGTTTATCATTATAATATAATCCAATAGGTTCATGAAGTATTAATGTTGGTTTTGACCATTTTAATTCATTATTTTCAACAATTATTTCATGTTTTGTTATTTTTTCATATTCATGAACATAAAATGCTTGAAATTCATCAGCAAAAATATATTTTATGGTATTTTTATTTGATACTTCTTTTGGAGTTGAAGGAATCTTCTTTGAATCAAAATACTTTTTATCAACTGTTGTTAAATAATATACTCCTGCTATCATGTCTTTACCAGGCATTGATATTGGCTTTCCATTTGCTGGAGATATTATGTTATATCTTGATAACATCAAGAATTTTGCTTCTGCCTGAGCTATATTGGATAATGGAACATGCACAGCCATCTGGTCTCCATCAAAGTCTGCATTAAATGGAGGACATACCAGTGGATGTAATTGTATTGAATTACCTTCAATTAATTTTGGAATAAATGCTTGAATTGATATTCTATGCAGCGTTGGGGCCCTGTTTAACATTACAGGATGCCCTTTTATAACCTCTTCAAGCATTTCCCATGCTTCTGGCATTTCTTTTTCTATAATTGTTTTCTTTAATTTTCTGGCATTTTTACTTGATGCATTTGAATCTTTTAATAATTTATTCAATACAAATGGTTTAAATAATTCCATTGCCATTTTTTTCGGAAGACCACATTCATGAATTTTAAGTTCTGGACCAACTACAATAACAGCCCTTCCAGAATAATCGACACGTTTTCCAAGAAGATTTCTTCTAAATCTTCCCTTTTTACCTTTAATCAAATCTGTTAATGATCTTAATGGCCTTCCACTTCTATCTGTCATAGCCTTTCCAACGCGACCGTTATATATTAACGAATCCACAGCCTGCTGTAAGATTCTTTTTTCATTTCTTATAATAATTTCCGGAGCTTCAATTTCAAATAATTTTTGAAGTCTGTTATTTCTGTTGATTACCCTTCTATATAAATCATTTAAATCTGTTGCTGCAAATCTTCCACCATCTATCTGAATTAATGGTCTGATATCTGGAGGAACAACAGGCAATGCTTCAATAATCATCCATTCTGGTTTATTCCCTGATTTCAGAAAATCCTTTACTACTTTTAACCTCTTAATTAGCTTTAATGCTTTAGCACTTTTTTTATCTAATTTGGCTAATTCTGCCTCTAATTGTATTTTCAAAGAATGCAAATCTATAGTTCTTAATAATTTTTTTATTGCTTCTCCACCATAATCAGCAATAATTTTATCATCATATAATTCTTTATATGCTTCATATTCTTCCTGTAATAATGTATTTCCAACACCTTTTCCTATTTCTTTTTCAATTTCAGGATCTATTTCTGTAATAACCAATATTGGCGTATCTCTTTCTATATCTCTTTCAATCTCTATTGATGATGGATAGAATTGTTCAAAAATTAAATATTCACTTGCAGTTAATATTTCTTCCTCGTATAAAAATGTGTCAGCAAGCTGTGTTCCTTCTTCTATTTCATCACCATCTTCTACAAATAACGTAGAACCTTCAAAAATAGGCCATTTTTCTTCTACGCCATTTTCATCTTTAATTTTTATCCAGGTTACTTCATGTTTTGCCTGCGTCATTTCTGTTTCTATACTTACAACACCACTTCTTCTGGCAATAGGTTTTTCTTTAATATGAAGCACTTTAACAGCCTGTTCAACTTCAAAATTCATTTTTTCTTTAAATATTTCATATTCTGTATTATGGAGCATATCTCCATAATCAAACATATCAGAATCTTTTGGATCTGTTATTAACCAGATTTTTTCTACAACCCTTTTTGAACCATAATATATGATGTTTTCAAGTTCTTTTACAGATATATTCAAAAGTATGGATAAAATAGAAGGTGATGATTTTAAGAACCATATATGTACTACAGGAGCTGCTAATTCAATATGCCCCATTTTTCTTCTTCTTGACTCTTTTGATTCTACTTTTACTCCACATCTTTCACATACTGTTCCTTCATATTTTTTTCCTTTGTATCTTCCACAGGTACATTCATAATCCTTTACAGGACCAAAAATTTTTTCACAGAAAAGACCGTCTCTTTCTGGTTTAAATGTTCTGTGATTAATAGTTTCCGGTTTTTTTACTTCTCCACTTGACCATTCTCTAATTCTTTCTGGAGAAGCAATTCCCACTTTAATCTTTGCAATTTTCCTTTTAAATGATGATGTCATTTTACCCATGCTTTACCCTCCTTGAGGGGAATTTATAATTTATCAACATCTAATTCATTACCGTCCTCATCAAACAAACGAACATCTAACATTAATCCTTGTAATTCCTTAACTAAAACCTTAAAACTTTCTGGAATTCCAGGATCTGGAAGATTTTTCCCATTTAATATTGCTTTATAAACTTCATTCCTACCTTTTATATCATCAGATTTATATGTAAGCATTTCTGTTAATGTATGAGCGGCACCATAAGCTTCTAAAGCCCAAACTTCCATTTCACCAAATCTTTGACCACCGAAATGAGCTTTACCTCCAAGTGGTTGTTGGTGAATTAATGAATATGGACCTGTTGAACGAGCATGCATTTTATCCTTTGCAATATGAACCAATCTAAGCATATACATATATCCAATAGCAATTGGATAGTCGAAAGGTTCTCCTGTTCTTCCATCTCTTAATACTATTTTACCACTTTCAATTTCCGGCGAATCTCCTAAATCAAGTCCATATTCTTTACGCACTTCATCTAACTCATCCATTCTATTATTTTTCCTTGCTTCATATAATGCTTTCATTATTTCTTTTTCTTTTGCACCATCAAAAATTGGCGTTGCAAAATGTTTTCCTGTTAGTTTTGCCAGCCATCCAAGATGCATTTCTAATACCTGTCCAAGGTTCATACGTGATGGAACACCCAACGGACTTAATATCATTTCAATAGGCTTTCCATTTGGCAAGAAAGGCATATCCTCTTTTCTTAAAATATTAGAAACAACACCTTTATTACCATGCCTTCCTGCTAATTTATCTCCAACATTCAATGTTTTTTTCGAAGCAATATATACTTTTACATATTGATTTACACCTGTTTCAAGATCTGGAATATCTTTTCTTGTATATACTTTTACATCTATAACTCTTCCTTCAATACCATGTGGAACGGTTAATGAAGTGTCTTTAACATCTTTACCTCTATCTCCAAATACTGATCTTATTAATTTTTCTTCTGGTGATGTTTCTGATTCTCCTCTTGGAGTAACCTTACCTACTAAAATATCTCCTGAGGTAACATATGCTCCTACTCTAACAATACCATGTTCATCTAGATTTCTTAAAGATTCTTTTTTTACATTCGGAATATCTGCTGTGATTTCTTCTGGCCCAAGTTGTGTATCCATAGCTTTTGTTTCATAAACTTCTATATGTAAAGAAGTAAATGTATCCCTTTCAAGTAATTCTTCATTTACAAGTATGGCATCTTCAAAATTATATCCTTCCCATGGCATAAAGGCCACTAATACATTTTTCCCTAAAGCTAACTCTCCCATATCAATCGCTGGCCCATCGGCAATCGGTGCGCCCTTTTCTACTATTTCATTCATTTCAACTATTGGCCTTTGATTTATTGTCGTATCCTGATTTGATCTGATAAACTTCCATAATGTATATTTATCTTGAACAGGATTCCCATAATTATCAACTATTTCTTTTCCATTTTCATCTATTCTATTTATAATTATTGTTTTACCATCAATATATGATACCTTTCCTCTATGTTTCGCCTTGATTACATAACCCGAATCTCTTGCTGCAAGCCATTCCACACCAGTACCTACGTATGGAGCCTCTGTAATCATCAAAGGAACCGCCTGTCTCTGCATGTTTGATCCCATCAAAGCACGGTTAGCATCATCGTGTTCAAGGAATGGTATCAATGATGTTGAAACTGAAACAATTTGTTTTGGAGTAACAGCAATAAATTCAACATCTTCTCTATGAACATATGTAACCTTTCCTGCATGCCTGATTTCAACATATTCTGATTTTATTATTCCATTTTCATCTATTTCTACAGATGCTGGTGCAATAATCTTTTCTTCTTCTTGATCTGCAGTTAACCAATAAACACCTTTATCATATAAAACCTTACCTTCTTTTACCCTATAATAAGGTGTTTCCAGAAAACCAAATTCATCAACTCTGGCAAGTATTGCTAATGAGGTAATCAACCCTATATTAGCTCCTTCTGGTGTTTCAATAGGACACATCCTTCCATAATGCGAGTGATGAACATCACGAACCTCAAATTTTGCATGTTCTCTTTTTAATCCACCTGGTCCAATAGCCGATAATCTTCTTTTATGAGTTAATTCAGATAATGGGTTTACCTGATCCATAAACTGTGATAATTGACTGGTTGCAAAAAATTGATTTATGGTTGTCATTATAGCTCTAGAATTTATCAAAGAATTAGGTGTCAATTTTTGAATATTTGGAATAACACTTAGTTTTTCATTTAGTATTGGAAGCATTTTAGAAAATGATCTTTCAAATTCTATTTGCATTAATTCCCCAACAGATCTAACTCTTTTATTCCCAAGGTGATCTCTGGTATCGAGTAATTCCGGATTCTCTTTCATTTCTAACAAATGTCTTGAAGCTAATATTAAATCGAGTTTTGTTAAAGTCTTTTCATCTTTATGAGGATATTCTATATCTTCACCTTTTTCGACATTTTTCTTTTCAACATCTATCAAATATTTTTTATAAACATCTTCCATTCTATTAACTATTTTCTTTCTTCCAATCATCGAAAAATCAAACGTATTAGGATTAAAATATAAATTATTTATATAATCAGTAGCAATGTTTACTCTTGGAATTTCACCAGGTCTTAATTTTTTAAATAATTCTTTATAAGCCTCTTCTGGAGCCAATATTGAATCTTCTGTTTCATATGATTTTTTGAACAGGTCTAAGGTATTCTGCGCAACAATATGAGCAACAGTAATTTCTGAAATTCCTAAATCAATCAATTCATCAACGATTTTATCTGTTAAACGAATACCTCTGTATGTTTTATTTTCTTTATACAATTCAGAACTTTCAGGTACAGCAATATCAGAAAGTATTGTTATATTTTTTTCAAGATATTCTGTTAAATCATAATTTAAATTAATTTTTTGTGGATATAAATCTAATATTGCTAAATCCGAATCATATCCAAGCGCCCTCAAAAATAAGAAGAAATTGAATTTTCTTTTTCTATCTATTCTTATTTGTAAGAAATCCTTACCTGGATTGGGATTATATATTATTTCTAACCATGCCCCCTTAACAGGTAAAAAGTGGGCAACAAAATAAGGTCTTGTTTGTTTAACACTTTTTTGTTCTTCACTTACAAAATATACACCTGGTGACCTGACAAGCTGGTTAACAACAACCCTTTCTGCACCATTTATTATAAATGTACTTCTATCAGTTATTTTTGGTATATTTCCAAAAAATAACGAATCACTGGGTTCTATTATCTCCCCAGTACTATGATCTGTTATTCTGATTTTAGCCTTCAATGGAACTGTATAAGAAAGACCTTTTTCTTTACATTCCATTTCCTCAAAAAGCGGACCTTCCACCCACACTTCAGTAAACTCAAGTGAAACCTTACTTTTCCTTTTACCTTTTAATTCAACCGTAATTGGCGAATACTTGTCTAATACTTCTTTTACTCCATCTTTTACAAACCATTCAAACGAATTAAGCTGAATTTCCAATAAATCATGAAAAAGCGTCAAATCTTCTTTAACTTTGCCAAAAAAATGCCTTTCTCTTTTTCCCACCTTTAACACTCGGGTGTTCACAAAGAATCACCTCGTCTTCCTAATTTTTTATTAGCAAAACAATACCGCATCAGACTATAGTCTGATGCGGGTAAATTATATCATATAAAAGTTTATATTTCTTTAAGAAATTACTTCAATTCTACTTCTGCGCCAGCTGCTTCTAATTTTTTCTTTAATTCTTCTGCTTCGTCTTTTGCTGCTCCTTCTTTTATAACAGCATCTGGAGTACCTGCTTTTTCCACTAAGTCTTTAGCTTCTTTTAATCCTAATCCTGTTATTTCTCTAACAACTTTAATTACATTTATTTTCTTTGCGCCAAAGCTCTTTAATACAACATCAAATGAATCTTTTTCTTCTGCTGCTGGAGCTGCTCCTGCAACTGGTGCTGCTGCAACTGCAACTGGTGCTGCTGCTGATACACCAAATTCATCTTCTAAAGCTTTTACTAATTCTGCTAATTCTGCTACTGTCATTTCTTTAATTGCTTGAATTAATTCTTCTCTTGTCATTTAAATACACCTCCTGAAATTATTTAAGTATTATTGTTTTTCCTTCTCTTCTTTTATTGCGTTCAACGCATATAAGAATTTCCTTAATATTCCACCTAATGCACCAACCAAGCCGGATATAGGAGCATTTAAGCCACCCACCAACATAGCCAATAATTGTTCTTTTGATGGTAATTTTGCCAATTCTTCTGCTTCTTCTGAAGAAAAGATTTTACCTTCTAAAATTCCAGCTTTAATAACTGGAACATCTAACTTATTTTTCTTTTTAAATTCCACTAAAACTTTTAATGTTTCAATTGGATCAGCTTCTTTAGTGTAAAGTAAAGCTGTGTTTCCTTCTAAATATTTCTCAAAATCTTCTAAGTTTAACCCTGCGTTTTTTATTGCAGTTTTTATCAAAGCATTTCTTGTGATTTTAAATACAACTTTATCTTCGAACTTTTTGTATAATTCACCTCTAAATGCATTTGATTGAGCAACTGTCATACCTTTAAAATCAACAAAGGTAATAATTGAAGATTCTTTGAATACAGTTTCTAATTCTTTTAACAACTCAGCCTTTTGCGCTCTTGTTAACACCGACTCACACCTCCTCTAAAAAAATCTGCGGTCCCGAGGACCGCAGAAAGGCTAAAACATTATTGTTTTATCTTCAGCGTACCTCGGCAGGCGGGTTTCCACCACATTATATATTACCTGCTGTCTTCAGTACATATTTACGTGAGTATTATAACACAAGTATCGTTACTTTTCAGTTAAAAAATCAGAAACGTTTAATTTCAATCCAGGACCCATTGTTGGAGCTAATGAAACTTTCCTTATAAACTTCCCTTTTGCTCCAGATGGTCTCATTTTTTCTATTTGTTGTAAAGCTTCTACTATATTTTCTCTTAATTTTACAGCATCAAATGATTTTTTACCTACTGCTATATGTAAATTTCCTGTTTTATCATTTCTTACTTCTATTTTACCTGCTTTGAATTCCTTTACCGCATCAGCAACATCATTTGTAACTGTTCCAGATTTTGGAGAAGGCATTAATCCCCTTGGCCCTAATATTTTACCTAACCTTCCAATTTCTCTCATCATATCAGGTGTTGCTATAGCTATATCAAAATCTGTCCAGCCACCCTGTATTTTCTGAATAAATTCATCGGAACCTGCATAATCTGCTCCTGCTTCTAATGCCTCTTTTACTTTATCACCTTTAGCAAATACTAAAATTCTAACCTTTTTTCCTGTTCCATGAGGTAAGGATATATTTCCTCTAACCTGTTGATCATTTTTTCTTGGATCTATACCTAAAACCATATGTAATTCTATACTTTCATCAAACTTCGCTGTTGCTATTTTTGGAAGTACTTCTAATGCCTCATCCAATGTATAAAATTTTTCTCTATCAATTGTTTTTTTTGCTTCTAAATATCTCTTACCATGTCTTGGCATTCACACACACCCCCTTAACCTTCGACTACTTCTATGCCCATATTTCTTGCAGTACCTTTTATTATTTCCATAGCTGCTTCAATTGTTTTTGCATTTAAATCGGGCATTTTGATTTCTGCAATTTCTTTTACCTGAGATAATGTTATTTTTCCGACAATCTCTCTACCAGGATTCGAAGCACCTTTTTTCAATCCAGCTGCCTGTAAAATTAAAAAGGAAGCTGGGGGGGTTTTTAATGCAAATGTAAATGATCTGTCTTCATACACAGTAATTTCAACAGGAATAATCATTCCTGCCTTATCAGCTGTTGCTGCATTAAACTTTTTACAAAATTCCATTAAATTTACACCATGCTGACCTAACGCAGGACCAACTGGTGGCGCAGGTGTTGCTTTACCTGCTGGCAACTGCAACTTCACCATTCTTGCTACTTTTTTTGCCATACAATTCCCTCCTTTGTGGTATTAGCGGGGTTTCCCTCCCACCTTTGTTAATCTATCTTTTCTATTTCTGTTAAACCTAATTCTACTTCTGTTTCTCTACCAAACATATTTATTGTAACTTTTACACTTTGCTTATGCAAATCTATATGAGTAATTTTCCCAGTAAAAAATTCAAACGGCCCACTTACAATACGCACATGTTCTCCAACCTGATAATCCACTCTTAACTTACTTTCTTTAACTTCATAATTTTCTTCACCTGTAAGCCTCAACAGCGCTTTGACTTCTTTTGTTTTTAACCGAACAGGCGTTCCACCTATATTAATAAAATTAATAACATAAGGGATATTTTTTACCATTTCCTGTGTTTCCTTATTTAATATCATTTCAATAAACATATATCCTGGAAATAATCTTGACACTCTGGTTTTTAAGATTATAATTTCCTTCCTACTCGCAAAATCCCTTATTTCCACTTTTCCTGAAGATTTTGTTTTATATTGTCTCTTATTTCCCAGAATTTGACCTTTTTCCACATATGTCCCTTTTCTAAATGCATTAGAATCAAAATTATCCTTAAACACAAAATATACATCTTTTGCATTAGAATCGGTTTGTATAGTAACCCTTTTTAACTTATCAATAGAAATTACAATCCCGTCTAAATCAGCCTCATATCCTTCTTCTCGTGCAAGAGGTATTCCAGCATGTATTCTGGAATTTACTTTTAAACCTCCTATTATCTTTGCACTTTCAGGAATTAAAAATGTTTTTGTGAATTTTTTATCCTTTGTTTCCACTATTATTTTCCTGAAATTTTTCACTTCAATAATTGTTCCTGAATTTTTCACAATTATCGGCGGTTCTTCTGCCAATAAATCACCTTTTTTTACATTTTCTCCATTTTTTACAAAAACAATCGCTTCTTCTGATACGACCATTCTTTCAATTCTTTTATTAGTTAAATCGATTTCACTTTCCTCTGGTATTAATATCTTTCCAAACATCTTTTCTTTCTCATATAATCTCGCCTTTTCTTCAATTAATTCTTTAACTTTATACTCCATGCCAGAGAAAGTTTGTAAAATATACCATTTCTTACGCATGTTTATTCACCTGCTTTATTTTCATTGAGTAGCGCCAGTTCCCAATCCACTTTTAATACCTATCAAAGGATAAACAACTTTGGAAAATAGATTTAATAATCCATAATCAGCTATAAATAAATATAATGATACAAAAATCAATATTACCAGTACTATTAACGTTGAATTTACAGCTTCTTTCCTATTTGGCCATTTAACCTTTCTAGCTTCTTGCATAACTGAACTTAAAAATAACCAAAATTTCGACATTAAAACACCCCCAGAATTTAATCATAACCCCCTATATCAGGGGGTTGATTTCTTTTTAGAAGAAGTCTTACAATTTATATTTTTGATTCAACATGTAAAGTATGCTTATTACAATGAGGACAATATTTTCTAAATTCTAATTTTTTCTTAGAGGTTCTTTTTCTTTGTTTGTAATAATTTCTTCTATTACATTCGGTGCATTTTAATGATACGGTTAAAACAGGACTTTTTGCTGCCATTTTATTTCACCTCACATAACATTGTAATTAATGAAATGGTGGTGAGGGAAGGATTCGAACCTTCGAAGGCAATCCGCCAGCGGATTTACAGTCCGCCCCCTTTGGCCACTCGGGCACCTCACCACCTATAGAAAAAAATTATGGAGCCGACGAAGGGACTTGAACCCCCAACCTGCTGATTACAAGTCAGCCGCTCTGCCAATTGAGCTACGTCGGCAACTCATCCGGGGATTATTATACCAGATAAATACCATACTGTCAATTACTTAATGATTAAGAAGTTATTACTCAATTGAAACAACTAAAAATTTAAAAGATATATTAAGGCGTTCAAAAAACTAATAGAAATATGATATAATTTTAAAAACACTTCTTTTAAAAACATTTCTTCAGAAAGGAGCCGATTTATGAATAATATTAAAGAGTTTTTCAATTTTCTCAATTTAAATTTTGATACTAAAAGACTTTTAAAAAACGAAAAACAAAAAATAGCTGTAATGTGTTATGCAAAAAATCAATTTAATGAAATTCTAATGCTCGAAAGATTCAAAGAACCTTTTTCAGGAAAACTTGTTCCACCTGGTGGAAAGGTTAAAGATAATGAACCAATAATAGATGCAATAAAAAGAGAATTTTTTGAAGAAACAGGATTTAAACTAAATAATTTGAAATTAAAGATTTTTACATCAGAAGAAGGACCAGAATATTATAACTGGATTTTATTTATTTTTTTAGCAAATATTAAATTAGAAAATCCCGAAAAAAAAGAATTGAAAAAGTGTAATGAAGGGATTTTAAAATGGGTAAATAAAGATAATCTACTAAAAGAAAACCTTACTGAAATCGATAAAAAAATTATCCCATACTTATACGAAAAGCACGGGATATTCTTTATCGAAATAAATTACGATAATAATAAAAAGGCTAAAATACTAAACATCGAACAAATTTAACTTCTACATTTCCCTTATTTCATTAATACCAAATCTAACAGATGCTATTATCAACGCAGACAACAATATAATCGCTCCTATTATTTGTTGAGTTGTCATTCTTTCACTTAAAAATATATATGCTGATAACATAGCAAATATAGGCTCTCCCACAAAGATAAATGCTGTAGTATTGGTTGAAACAACCTTTTGATATTTTAATTGAATTAATGTTGCAAAAATTGTAGCTAAAACAGCAGTAAACAAAGCAACTCCAATCATAGGTAAAGTAATATTTATCGGCTTAGTAAATGATAGCATTCCATTTAATAATGCTACGGTCAAAAATTGATATCCCAATAATGCTGTTTCTTCTTCAATTTTAGAAAACTTTGTTATATATACCATGGATAAGGCAAAAGCTACTGCACAAATTACTGTTAAAAAATCTCCGAGATTAAATCCTTTTATTCCTCCAGATAACAAATAAGATCCTACAATTGCAATAGGCAAAGCTATTATATGATTTATATGCGCTTTTTCTTTTTCTACTATATATGAAAAAAAAGGAACCATTATTATATATAATGACGTTATAAATCCACTTTTAGATGCTGTTGTCAAAGTTAATCCTATTGTCTGGGTTATAAAACCTAATGCAATAAATAGTCCTATAATCATTCCATATTTAAAATTTTGTTTTTTCCATATTAAAAAAGATAAAAAAGAAGCTATAGCAAATCTCAAAGTTAGATATATATATACATCATCACTTCCAACTGTCATCTTCACTAAAGGAAATGTGCTTCCCCATATAAATGTTACCAGGATCAATAAAAAATATGCCTTAAACACATACATCCCCCCAATATTTCGTATTACTAATTATTTTATCATATTTATATCCCTCTGTCAAAAAAATAACATTGTTAAAAAGGATATTTCATTTTGAAAAAGAAATATATAGTAGTAAAATAATAATAGAGGGTGTTATTATGAGAATTGGCAATTCATTACCTCAACTTGATAGTAAAAGTATATACTTAGAATCAAAATTAAGAAAATTATTATTAGAAGCTATTAAAAGCAAGAATAACAACTTACTTTTAAAACTCGGTAATATAAATAATTTAATAAAATCTGGCAATCTGGATGCAGCGGAAAAAGAAATAAAAAATGCAGAAAAAACCATATCTTTTAAAGATATAAACAAAAAAAGCGTTATTAATAAAAATGTTATTAATATAGTTCAAAAAACTACAAATGATAAAAAGAAAGAAAAAATATATGACTCTAAAGAAAATAACATTTATCTACAAGATAATTCTCCTGATTCTGCTGTTTCTTTTCAATATCCAACTGCTATACCAGAAAGTGCATCTTTTCTTTTCATAAGTTCTCACGAAGGAGAACACGCAAGAGAAATTATAAAAGAAGCCATGTTTAAAGGTAAAATGGCACAAGTTTATGTGAGATATTTTACATCATATGATTCAGAAGGAAGACTTGTGTATACTGGCGGGGTAACCTGGGGGAAAATATTAGATTCTAAAGTTTAACGGAGGGATTCTGTGAATAAATTTATAATAGAAAAAATTGCATCATTCGATGAAGATATAAATAAATATAGTAAAATATTAAATATTAAAAAAAATGAAATCCTGCATTCGCCACATGAAAAACTGCAACAGATGAGTATAGTATTGGAAGGACTCTTAAGAGTGGTAAAATTCACTTCAGAAGGAAATGAACAGGTTCTGAAATATATAAAAAAAGACGAAAGTTTTGGTGAAGGATTAATCTTTTCTGGAGAAAATTATCCATCATTCATTATTGCTGAACAGGATTCTAAGATTTTCGAAATATCAAGCAAAGGTGTTTTAAACTTATTTAAAAAGAATGAAGATTTCCTTGTTTTATATTTAAATGAAATTTCAAGAAAATTAATGAATTTATCCAACATAATAGATATCCTCATAATAAAATCTATTAAAGAAAGAATTATAAAGTATTTTTCATTATTACATAAACAACAAAAAACTGAAATTATTTACTTTAAATCAAAGCAGAAAATAGCAAGTGATATTGGAAGCGTTAGAGAAGTAGTTTCAAAAAAAATAAAAGAACTGATAAATGAAGGTATAATTGAAGAAATAGATAAAAATCATATTAAATTATTAAATCTAAAATTATTTGAATAACTGCGATTTAAATCGCAGTTATTTTTTTGATTAAGTATTATCAATTAAAAGTAAAAAGTGCTATACAATTTAGTAAATATTAAATTTAAATAATTTATAATATTTTTATTATAAGATATATAAAGATTTTTTAAGAAAGAAAAAATTTTTGAACCTGATGAAATTTTTTTCGTCATAAAAAATGGAAGTCGATAAAAAAGAAAAATTTTGAAAAAGGAGGGGATAAAATATGAGTGAAATCAAAAGATATGAAAGAGGTAACTTTTTTGAACCATTTGAAACATTGAAAAGGGAAATTGAAAGATTATTCGATGATTTTGGTACTTTAGATATGTTTGAAAATCCAAAAGCTTTTGCAATGCCATCTCTTGATATTTATGAAACAGAAAAAGATATAGTCATTGAAGCTGATGTTCCAGGTTATGATAAAAAAGATATAAACATTAGATTAGATGATGACATATTGACTATATCAGCCGAGAAAAAAGATAATAAAGAAGAAAAAGGTAGAAATTACATAAAACGAGAAAGATATTTTGGAAAATTCGAAAGATCTATTAGACTACCAGATTATATAGACTTTGAAAAGATTAAAGCTAAATTTAAAGATGGCGTTTTAAAGATAGAGATACCCAAACTTGCAGAAAAGGTTAAAAAATTCAAACAAATCAATATAGACTAACAACAACTCCCACCAGGGAGTTGTTGTTTTTTAATTTTCTTTAATTCCAAGATTCTTGAAGTAATTTAAATTTACTTTTTTTGGTATAATTCCAGAACCTTTGCTTTTTTCTGGTATTTTATTTTCTGGAATATTCAGTACTTCTGAAATAACCTTTTTTATTCTTGGTATGCAAAATTCACCCTGACAAAATCCCATAGTTGCTCTTGTTCGTTTTTTTACAGCATCTATGGACTTTATAGGAATTTCTCTTGTTAGAGCATCTATAATTTCTTTTTTACTAACCATTTCACATCTGCATATTATTTGATCATTATTATTTAAGTTTAGCATTTTATTTACTTCTTTATAGGTCAAATTTTTTTTAATGATTATTGGTGGTCTGTAAGGGTCAAAATCGCTTTTTTTAATCAATTTTAAGCCGGATTTTTTTAGTATGTTTACAACCATTTTCGCAATTGCCGGTGATGAGGTTAATCCCGGCGACTCTATACCAGCAACATTAATAAATCGTTCTTTTGATTCTTCAATTATAAAATCTCCTGTTGATGGTGTTGGCCGTATTCCAGAAAAAGAAGTTAATACCTTTCTTAAATCAATATCAGGAACAGATTTTTTTGCAGTTTTTATTATATATTTTAATGTTTCTATATCTGTAGATGTATCATCCTTATCGCTATTTTCATCTGCATTTGGCCCTATCATTAAATTTCCATGAAAAGTAGGCGTAACTAAAATACCTTTACCTTTTTTTGTTGGAGTTTGAAATATTACTCTATCAATTATATTACCATAACCTTTATGAAATATAATATATTGCCCTTTCCTTGGTTTTATATAAAAATTTAGTATTCCCAACATATATGAAATTCTATCGCTATATACACCTGCAGCGTTAATTATATATTTTGTTTTATATGATGAGTTGTTTGTTATTATATTATAGTAATCACTGAATTCTCCTATACTTATAACTTCATTTTCAAGTTTTAATTCTATACCATTTTTTATAGCATTTTCTACCAATGCTATAGTCATTTCATATGGTGAGGTTATTCCTACATCTTTAGCATATAACGCAATTTTTACATCTGGACTTACATTTGGTTCTAATTCTAAAATTTTTTCTTTATATATTATATCAATTTCTTCCTCTTTTACACCGTTTTTTAAGGCGTTTTCATATAAGTTATTTATGTTAAACTCGTCTTCTCTATTGAAACCAAGCACCAATGCACCAGTTTTTTTATAACCAAAATTTAATTCGTCATTTAATTGTTTATACATTCTATTGCCTTCAAAACATAATCTTGCTTTTAGCGTTCCATGTTTAGAAGCATATCCTCCGTGAACAATACCGCTGTTAGCTTTTGATGCCCCATTACTTACATCATCAGATTTTTCAAGAATTAAAATTTTAAGATTATATCTTGATAATTCTCTGGCTATTGCTGCACCAACAACACCAGCACCAATAATTGTGACATCATACATTATATCCCCTCAAATGGGCAAATTTCCAATATTTTTATCAATTTGGCAGGTTCCAACCTAAATGGTGATCCTTTCCCCTGAAAAAAATGGTGTTTCTCGATTAAATGTATTGAAAGATCACTGTATATTATACTTTCTTTTGTATTTAAGTTTATAACTTTAGTTACGACTTTTCTAAAAAAACCATCCTCAAATGGGCAGGGCAAATGTCCTCTTGCTTCCCCCACCTGAACTTCCCATTTTTTATCTACAGTTATAGGCTCTCCCATACCTTTTTCACCATGTTTTTTTAAATATTTTAACCTTTCTACAATTTTTTCAATTGAACAATTTAGATTAGAAATCATTTCTTCATCATCTATAATTATATCCAATATATTTCTATCATCGTTTCCAAGAAAACCTTCAGCTGTTATTATTCCTGGTTTCATATTTTCCTGAGCTTTTTGAAACTCAGGTGTCATTTTCATAATTTTCCCCCCTTACTTTTAATTATTAGATTATTGTCTAAAAAGTCTCAAATGAAACGAAGACTCGAAGATTGCACTTAAAATTATGAATGAAAGCCGTCAAAATTACATGGACGTAATTTTGAGCGAAACAATACACGATGTATTGTTTGAGCGACGGCTGAGAATGAATAATTTTAAGGATTAGCAATCAAGCTGTCTGAGTGAATTTGACTTTTTGGACACTCTTTTAATTATTAACATGTCCAAAAAGTCAAGCAAGCGAGATGAGCTATTTTTGAAGATTAACAATCAAAGTTTGAGCATTTTGACTTTTTAAACATCGTACTAATTATAAAAAAGTTCGAATGAAACTTGGATACCTTACAAATTATGCAAATTTGTCATAATAAATTTTTTCTTCAGAAATTCCATTTTTTGTCAATACATTAACACATGCGTTTATCATCCCCGGACTACCACACAAATATCCTTCTTTTGGAGTTGATGGATCCATTTTTTCTTTTATGTATTTATCTAAAACATCAGTAATAAAACCTGTTTCTCCTTCCCAATTATCTTCAGGTAATGGCTCTGATAATGCCGGAACAAAGTGAAATTTAGGCCATTTTTTTTCAAGTTCTTTAAATATTTCAACATAGTATAAATCTCTTAAAGAACGAGCCCCAAAGAAGAACCATACATTTCTGTCTGTTATATTTTTTTCAAACATGTCAAGTATTATGGATTTTAATGGCGCCATACCAGATCCACCGGCCACCCCTATTACATCAGCATTTGTATTCCGTAAATAAAATTCCCCAAAAGGTCCAATTAATTCGAGTTCGTCTCCTTCTTTTAAATAGTTATGTACATATGTTGTTGCAATTCCTCCAGGAACAAGTCTGATTAAAAATTCAACACTATCTTTTTCTGAAGGAACAGATGATATGGAATATGCTCTCTGTGTATCCTCTTTTATTTTTTCATAAGGCGGAATTACTATTTGCATATATTGCCCTGCTTTAAAGTTTATTTCTGCAGGTTCTAACAATTTGAATTTCACTTCCTTGATATCGTGTGTGACATCTTTTATTTTTTCTACAGTTGTTTTATATTTTTTTACATTGAACAATTCTTCTGGAAGCCATATTTCTATATCTTTTTTTAGTTTTACCTGACAGGATAATCTTATGTTTTCCTTTATTTCTTCGGGTGTAAGCAATGGTGTTTCAGTAGGCAAATGAGGTCCAATATCAGATAACACTTTTACCTTACATGCACCACAACTTCCTCTTCCACCACAGGCTGAAGGAACAAAGATACCTGTTTCTGATAAAGTTGTTAATAATGACGCGCCGCCTTTTACTATAACATCTTTCTTCCCATTAATATTTATTTTTATATCTCCATAATTGTTTACAATTCCATCTATAATAGTTATAACAGCCGCCAACAATCCACTGATAATAGAAACTATTAAAGGTGCTAATAATATATTCATCGTATCACCTCACTGTACATTGAGCATTCCTGAAAAACCTATAAATGCCATTGCCATAATACCTATAATAATTAAAGTTATTCCAGGTCCTTTTAATGCTGGTGGTACATTTGGACTTTTATCAACTTTTTTTCTAATGGCTGCTAACGCCATAATAGCAAGCCACCATCCAAGCCCGGAACCAAGACCATAAAATACAGATTGGATTAATGTGTAATATCTTAATTGCATAAATAATGAAACTCCTAATATTGCACAATTTACCGTTATCAAAGGCAAAAATATACCAAGACTCATATATAAATTTGGAGAAATTCTATCTATCAACATTTCTAGAATTTGAACAACCGCAGCAATAACTATTATAAAGACAATATATCTTAAATATTCCAGTCCAAAAGGTATTATTATTTTATTATATACTATCCAATTTAATGCTGTGGTTATGGTCATAACAAGAGTTACAGCCATACCTAATCCATTTGATGAAGTTATATCTTTTGAAACAGATATAAATGAGCACATTCCTAAAAAATTCGCAAGAAGAATATTACTGGTAAATATTGAAGCGAAAAATAATATGAACGGGCTGATTTGTGGAGCCATTATTTAGCCTCCTTTCTCAACATATAACCTTTTGCTATCCATATGAATATCGCAAGCATAAAGAATGCACTTGGTGCCATTAACATTATTGTCCATGAAATAAAACCTTCAGGTAAAACTCTATAACCAAATAATGTTCCAAATCCAAGTAATTCTCTGAAAAAAGCCACTGCTATCAATACAACAAGATATCCTATTCCTGATGTAAAACCATCCCAGAATGAAATAATAGGTTTATTTGATTGAGCAAATCCTTCTGCACGACCCATAATTATACAATTTGTAATAATCAACCCCACATAGGGTCCAAGTGCTTTACTAATACCTGGCATATATGCTCTTAATATGATATCCACTATAATAACATAGAAAGAAATTATAAGTGTTTGAATTATCATTCTAACCTTTCTTGGGATTAAACTTTTAATTGTTGAAACGGTAAAACTTGAAAATGCCGTAACCAGACTTACTGCTATCGTCATAATCAATGTATTTATTAAATTATTTGTAACCGCCAGAGCAGAACATATGCCTAAAATCTGAATAAAAACAGGATTATTATACCAGATATTATCCTTCATTATTTTTTTGTATTCACTCATCCCAACTCACCTCCTAAGAGGTTTTTTAATATGTTTAAATATGAATTTATCATATTAAGTACAGATTCAGAAGTTCTTGTTGCACCGGTGATAGCTTCAACTTCGCCATTATCATGATTAAAATCACCTTTACCTGAACCGCCAACAATCATTTTTATTTTTCCATCTATAATTTTTTCGAATTTAAACTGTTCTTTAAACCAACTCTCTTCTATTCTTCCTCCGAGTCCAGGTGTTTCACTCTGAGTAATAAAATCAATACCGATAATTTTAGAAATGTTTCTGTCAACTGCCAATACTCCCCTTATTGTACTCCATAATCCATTTCCAACAAAAATTACAGCATATACATCTTCACCATTTACATTACTTTTATATACATCTATATCTTTGATTTTTTCTATTTTTATTTTTTCATCAAACAACTTATACGCTTCGATATCATTTTTATATTCTATTCCCATCGCTGATAACACAGCTTTCCTCAAATAAAGCTCTTCATTGATTTTTACTTTTTCTTTTGTCATTTCATTTGCAAGAGCAAGTATGAAAACAAGGATAAATGAAATTAAAAATGTGAAAATAACAACATATAATTTGTTGTCTTTCATATTTTCACCTTCTTTTTTAAAGATACAAGTTCATCAATTAAAGGCGCAAAAGTATTGGCAAATAATACAGCAAAACTTGTACCTTCTGGAAAGAGAGAAAAGGTTCTTATAAGTACAGCCACTACTCCAATTATTATCCCATAATACCAATGGGATATTTGCTTTTTTGGCGCACTAATTGGATCGGTAGCCATAAATACTATAACAAAAATAAGGCTTCCAGACATCAAATACTGAAGTGGATAATTAACTATTCCTGAAAAATAGAATGCATATATTAGTATAAATGAAGTTAAAAAGGTAGAAAGCATTATTCTCCAACTGGCAGTTTTGGTGTAGATAAGATAAATTGCACCCAATAAAATTAAGAATATGAAACTTTCTCCCATTGACCCTGCTCTAAATCCAAAAAACATTTTTACAATATCAAAAGCTTCATTTGATTCTCGCATTAATTTTAAAGGTGTTGCTGTTGTTATAACATCAATACCAAATTTTCCCGGAACCATCCAGCTTAAAGTCATAATATTAGGGAAGGTTATATATATAAATAATCTTCCTACAATAGCGGGATTAAATGGATTTCTTCCAAACCCTCCAAATACTTCCTTACCAAATAAAACACCAAAGATTATTCCTATTAAAGCAACCCACCATGGTGTTAACGGAGGTAAAGACAGGACAAACAATAGCGAAGTTACCAAAACTGCTTCAGAAACGTTTTTTTTAACTCTTTTTTCCATAATGTATTCTGTTAAAATCCCACCTGAAAAAACTACTATACTTAAAAAAATAAGTCTTATCCCGTAGAAGTAAAGAGCAAATAAATATATGGGAATTAAAGAATACAGAACACGTCTCATCATTACCTGCTTAAGAAAAAACGGTTTTTTCACTACACCACCCCCAATTGACAATGTAAAAAATAAAAAATAATATTTAAATTAATTATAGCACAATTTTATAATAATTACAATTTTATTTTTAAAAAAAAACAGCTTCCGTAAGGAAGCTGTTTATCCTCTAATTCCTAACTTTGAAATTAATTCTTTATAAACTTCTGGTCTTTCTTTCTTTAAATATTTTAACATCTTTCTTCTTTTACCAACCATTTTCATTAATCCTCTTCTGGAATGAAAATCTTTTGAGTGAATCTTTAAGTGTTCTGTTAAATGTCTGATTCTTGCTGTTAATAACGCAATTTGAACTTCCACTGAACCTGTGTCTTTTTCGTTGATTTTAAATTCTTCAATTACCTTGTTTTTAATTTCTGGATCCAATCCTCTTGACATATTTCTCTACCTCCGTATTCATATTCCATTAGCCAAGATAAGGTCTTTGCCGTTATCTGAGCTAAGGTAATAATATTATATTACATATTATGTTAAAAATCAATTGATATTATTTTAAACTTCAACAATTTCTTCACCATCAAAATCATCTTTTAATGCATATTTTAATGAAATAATAGCAACTTCAAGCTGATTTTCATCTGGCTCAGATGTTGTGATTTTTTGTAATGCTAATCCTGGCCAGGCCAAAATTTTTCCTATCCACGTATCTATAATTTTAGCTGTAAATCTCTGAAATTCATATGCAAATCCCGCTACTAACGGAAGTAGTATAATTCTTGTTATAACTTTTTCCCATAATGTCGTATATCCTAATGCACCAGTTATAGAAAAAACTATAATTGAAGCAAAAACTGTTATAATCAAAAAACTGGTTCCACATCTTGGATGCAATGTTGTATAATTTTTTGCATTATTAACATTTAAATCTTTACCATCTTCATAATTATACACTGTTTTATGTTCTGCACCATGGTATTCAAACACTCTTTTGACATCTTTAAATAACGATATTACCCATATATATAATATTACAAATACAGCTCTAACAAACCCTTCTATAAAAGAAAACCAGAATTCATTTTGTATATTAAACAACTTGGTTACAAACATCGGTCCAACACCAAAACCACCAATAGCAAATAAAAAAGCAAGTATAATTGAAATAATCATATCTTTTTTCGTTATTTCTTCTTCACCAGATACATTTGCAGAATAAGATAGCGCCTCCATTCCAATAATCATGGCTTTTAAAAGAACAAAAAATCCTCTGATGAAGGGTATTTTTTCCCATACACCAAAAGAACCCTCTTTTAATTTTTTCACCTGTATTTTACCATCAGGTCTCCTTACAGCAACAACGGTGTTTATTCCTTTCATCATTACGCCTTCTATAACAGCTTGACCCCCAACATATTTAGGCATTTTCTTTTTCTCCATTATTTATCCTCCTCAGTATTTCCTCTACAACATCTCCTTCTGTTATAACAAAATAAAAAGTCAGCGCCTCTTTGTCCACACTTTTTTCTTTTTTTAAAACAATAGAAGCTTTTCGTCTTATTTTTAATCTTTCCTCTTTATTCAATTGAGAAATTTCCTTTACTATAGAAAAAAGCCGCGCGTCTTTTTTGCACGCGGTAACTATTTCATTAATAATTTTGTTATCTATCACTTATAATACTCCTTAAATTAAGCTTCTGTTTCTTCTTCGGTAATTTCTGCAAATACCCTAAATTTAATTCCCGTTCTTTTTTCTTCCCCAACGGTTACCTCAACAAAACCAGGAACTACAAAAATCCTTTTTCCTCTTGTTTCAACAAATCTTCTTGCAATGGCAATAGCTTTAACCGCTTGATTAACAGCTCCCGCCCCAATTGCCTGAATTTCAACTTCATCTGTTTTACTTAAAACTCCTGCTATAGCTCCAGCTACTTTGTTTGGTGACGAAGAATGACCAACTTTTAAAACTTCCATGGATAGTTCAGCCCCCTTTATTTGTTTTCTAAGTTTAATTTTACCATAAAACACAATCATTTTCAAGCTTCGCTTGAAAATGATTGTTCTTATTTTAAAAAATCCTGCGGACGCAGGATTTTTTAAAATTCTATTATTCTTCGCCAAACATTTGTTATTGAATTTAATATTTCTCTTGGGCTTATTAAATCCCCATCAACTTTATTAACTAATTCCAGATGCTTCCCAAACTTATTGATTCTTGAAATCTCTAAAGCCATTTGACCTAAATTCATTTCAGCAATAATTATAGCCTGCGACTTTTTCAAAATATTTTTCATTTTTGAAACAGGAAATGGCCATATGGAAATTGGTTTAAATAAACCAACTGGAATTCTATCTTCTCTTGCCATTTTTACAGCTTTCATAGCACTTCTTGCTACAGTACCGTAAGCTACTACTATTATCTCAGCATCATCTGTCATATATTCATCATATATAGCAATTTCTTCTGCATACAACCTTATTTTTGAATCAAGATGTTTAATAACTTTATCCGCAATATGGCTTGAACCAACAGGGAATCCTGTTTCATCATGTACCAGACCTGATACATGAAATCTTGCTTTACCCATCTCAATCAAAGGATTTACAGGATAATTTTCGTCCTGAAACCCAAATGGATGGAATAAATCTTCTTCTTCAATCTCAGATTCTGAAAGCCTCTGGATAATTTCTGGATTTTCATCTTCATCGCTTAAATAAAAACTTTCTCTCATATGCCCTAATGTTTCATCCATAACCAAAACAACTGGAGTTCTATATGTTTCTGCATAATTAAACGCTTTTATTGTATACTTATATGCCTCTTCTACTGTTGAAGGATATAATGCTATTATTTGCTGATCTCCATGACGCCCCCATCTTATTTGCATAATATCACTTTGTGAAGGCTTCGTGGGCAATCCTGTACTTGGTCCACCTCTCATTACATCAACAAATACACATGGAGTTTCTGTCATTGTTGCATAACCAAGTGCTTCTTGCATTAAACTAAATCCTGGGCCACTGGTAGCAGTCATGGATTTTATACCTGCTAATGACGCACCTATTATTGCCGCAGCACTTGCAATTTCATCTTCCATCTGAATGAATCTTCCGCCAACTTTTGGCAACTCTCTTGCCATAGTTTCTGCTACTTCAGTTGATGGGGTTATTGGATACCCAGCAAAAAATCTACAACCAGCTTTAATCGCAGCTTTTGCAACTGCTTCATTTCCCTGCATAAAAACAATTTTACCCATTGTTCTCAACCACCTTTACATTTTCAACCACGTTTATTGCAATGTCGGGACATAATCTTTCACACATTAAACATCCTATACACTTTTCTGCATCAGAAACTATAGGTTTACCTAATTCAGCAGAATCTAAAGCTTTTGTTGGACATACTGAGTAACATATACCACAGTTTTTACAGAAATAGTAATTAATCTCTATTTTGTAACTTTTTTTAGCCATATATTCGCCACCTCATTATGAAAGTATTGATAGAAATACACCAGCTGCAACAGCAGAACCAATAACTCCCGCCACATTTGGCCCCATAGCATGCATTAATATAAAGTTGCTTGGGTCCTCGCTTTGAGCAACTGTTTGTGCAACCCTTGCTGAATCAGGAACAGCAGATACACCAGCTGCACCAATTAAAGGATTTATTTTATTTTTTGAAAATAGATTCATTAATTTTGCGAATAAAATCCCTGATGTCATTGCAATAATAAACGCAACAGCTCCTAATAAGAAAATCTTTAAACTTGTAGGTTTTAAGAACAAATCTGCCCTTGCAGTGCTACCAACTGACAGCATTAATAAAATAGTTACTGAATCAAGGATAAATCTCGATGCTGCTTCTGCCAATCTTTTTGTTACACCTGATTCTTTTAATAAATTTCCAAGCATTAATAACCCAACTAATGATAAAGCTTTTGGAACGAGCAATGCTACAACTATGGTTGTTGCTATAGGAAATATTATTTTTTCTTTTCTGCTAACATGTCTCATTTTTTTCATTCTTATCTTTCTTTCATCTTTTGAGGTTAGCAATTTAGAAACTGGAGGTTGTAAAATAGGAATTAACGCTATATACGAGTAAGCAGCTATTGCTATAACTGCCAATAATTCAGGAGAAAATCTTGATGCCAGATAAATTGATGTCGGACCATCTGCACCACCAATAATAGCTATCGATGCTGCGCTTTTTATATTAAATCCTATTAAATTAGCTACAACAAATGTGCCAAAAATACCTACCTGGGCTGCTGCACCTAAAAAGATTAATCTCGGATCGGCTATTAAATATGAAAAATCAGTCAATGCACCTATCCCTAAAAATATTAACGGAGGATATATACCCAAAAACATTCCACGTTGAATATACCACAATAATCCACCTACCTGATTCGAGGTTGGAGGGTTTAATAAACCCGTAACTTCCGGTGGTATATTTGCAAGTATTATTCCAAATCCTATTGGAATTAAAAGTAAAGGTTCAGCGTGTTTTACTATTGCTATATAAATCAAGATAGAACCTATAAAAAGCATAAGAATATGTTGCCATGTAAAGTATGCAAATCCGCTATTTGTAAAAAAAGCCAAAAAATTTGAAAAATCCATATTTTATCCTCCTTGCAAGTTATTTCACAGTAATTATAAAACTTTCTTAAAAATAATTCAAGCAACATTTTAACTAATTATATTAAAGTAAAGTAAAAAAAGCAAGGCTTTACCGCCTTACTTTATATCTAATCGCAGGTAGTCAATATTTTTTAAATTTAAAGAAAAAATAATAATCCCTCTTCATCAGTTTTATATTCAACATTATATGGAATAACCACAGTTTTAAAGCCATTTAAAGATACATATACACCAAATCCTTTTATTTTGGCATTTTTATTTTTTATTCTTTTTATATTAAAATACTGTGTTTTAAATTCGTTAAAATTGTTTGCAATAATATAAGGACTATCTTTTAATACGCGCAATCCTTTTTCAATATGAATCTCTCTGGGGCGTCCCCAATCATATAATCTATATGTTAAATTCGATGTTTGTTGTATTTCCAACATCATAGAATTAGGTCCAAGGGTGTGAACAACTCCGGCTGGTATAAATAACAAATCATTTTTATTTAAAATCTTTGGTTTGAATATTCCATCCCAATTTTGTTCTAATATAGCTTTTTTATTTTCTTCAATATCATTAGAAATGAAAACTTCATTTTTTTCGTTTAAGAAATACCATGCTTCTGTTTTTCCCCATGGTTCATTCTCTATTTCTTTTGCAAATTTGTCATCAGGATGAACTTGAATAGAAAGCCATTGTGTTGCAGATATTAATTTTAAAAGTAAAGGAAATCTTTCAAAATCAAGTCCTGTCAATTCTTTTATCAATTTTGATGGCGTTCCATAATTTTTACCGCTATCAATACCTATAAGCGATGTTTCATAATTTTCAACACCTGAAAATAACCACACTTCCCCTATTTTACCCATATTTTTTTTGTTGAAAAGGTCATTTAATCTTCTGTTTCCCCATATTTTTTCTATAAATAGGGGTTTTGATATCAAAACTTCATCCATTTTCACACCTCACTTTTATTATAAATTGATAAGATGTCTAAAAAGTCAAATTCATTCAGGCAGCTCGATTGCTTATCCTTAAAATTATTCATTCTCAGCCGTCGCTCAGATTTTTCATCCATGAAAAAGCTTCACTCAAAAAAACATCCTGTTTTTTTGACGGCTTACATTCATAATTTTAAGGGCAATCTTCGAGCCTTCATTTCATTTTAGACTTTTTAGACAAACTATAAATTGAGAATACATTTTTCTATAATGAATTTTCATTTTTCTATTTTCCAGTAGATTCATAATGTCTGTTAAACATCAATTGAAATCTAAATAGTATTAGTCAAAAAAATCTAAGATATTTACTAATTTTCTTCTATCTGCACCATTTTCATAATACCAATAAGCTAATGATAATGGCATTTTTTTTAAAGAATATTTGTCTGCAAATTTATTCAAAAATTCCGGCAATTCTATTCTGACATTCCATTTAATATCGTATCTTGAATAGTTTCTAATAAACACATCAAGAATTTCTTTTTCCTTTTTACTTAATTTAAAGTATTTGGATACAAATTCTTCAAAACGTGATTTTTTCATCCTTTCAAAAAAATGCTTTGCCAAAATTTTCCTTGAATTTATATATTCATTACCGTATAACATTTCTATTATAAACCATTTTTTATGAAAGTCGTTTTCGAAAAATATATTTTCTTTATTATTAAAATCAAATTTTTTTACACATGAAATATATGTAATAAAAAATAGTCTTTTTTGTTGTTCAGGTGGCATTGATTTTAATTTGCTGAAACTTTCTCTATATAATCCTTCTATATATAATTTGCCGTATTCGTTTATAATAGCTTTGGGCGAATATATATCAGGAATAATGTTTAATCCTGAAATTAGTTTTTTAATAGTATCTCCTTTTATTTCTTTAACCTTTCCTTTTAATATCAATGATAAACTTTTTCTTGAAATTCCTGTTTTTTTAGAGACTTCAGAAATATTTGACACATATTTTTTTAAATATGCTCTTAAATTTTCGGTATTTTTATAAATGGATCTATCCTCTATAACAAATTTATTTAAATAATTAAACATATTTACATAATTCTCTTTCGAATTTCTTTTTCCCTTTTCTGGTAATCTATTCCAATAGAAACTAATTATGTTTGAATATAAATACAATGTATCTATATTTTCTTTATTTATTTCAAAAAATGTGTCGAAAATATCAAACCTTTTTTCATTATCTTCAAAATAATATCCTGCATAATACATCAATTCTTTTGAAAGTGCCATTGATTTTTTTAAATCAAAATCTTTTAAATACCATGACCAGTTGTTTAAAGAACTAATAATCCCAACTCGATGTGGAATATTTATAGATATATAATAAGATGATTTAAAATTTTCCCATGCATTTTTAAAATTTTTTTCTTTTATATTTTTTAAGGCCATTCCAAGATTTATATATAACTTAGTTGGAGGATCTGCTTCATACGTTTTGCTCCATAATCTGGTTTTGATATTCCAATTCATTATATTTTCAGCATTAACTAAGACAGATGAAACGATTTTTCTTGCTTTTTTGGGGATTTTTGAATAATTCTCCTTTAAAAATAAATATAATTTTCTGGACTCTGTATAATCACGTATTAAAAAAAGATAAGATAATTTTTTTGCCAGTAATATATAGTACAATGTTTTCGAATTTTTATGCTTTAACCCCTTTTCGATTTCTTCTAATGCTTTGTTTTTTTCATCTTCCCATCGATATTCTATACTTTTAAATAGATGTTTCCATCCATCGTGTTTTGTTTTTATTATCATAAAGTTTAGAAATGGTTTTGCAAATGAACCATAATTTGATAAAATATTAAAAATCTCCTGATTTTTTCTGCTCACCGTTTAACCTCACTTTTTTACTATTATATAATATTTAATAACATATGGGAAGTTATAATACCAAAAATATTAATGTTACAATATAGCATATATTTTTTATATGTAAATCGGGTAATAATCAAACTTCTGAATATAGCATAATTTGACAGTCATATGATATAGTGTATAATATAGTTGAAAATAAAAAATAAGGAGTGTGAAACTATGAAAAAAATTACAAAAATAATCGTTATTTTGACATTTTTGTTTATTATATTATTCTCTTCCATTACTTTTGCGGGTCCGCTGGATACATCAGATTCTACAGATATTACCCAAAGTTCAACATCTTTTGCACTAAATAGCATTATCAATCAATAAGGGGATTTTCTCCCCTTTTTTATAAAGTTTTATAAAGGCTGGTGAATTGATGAAAAAGTTCATACTCTGGGTTTTACTAATAGTTTCAAGCGTAATAATATTTGGAAATAATATTTCTAATAACGGCATTGTATTTCATAGTGCTGTGTTTTTTGTTATTATAGCATTTATTATTATAACATCAATTATCATTCTTATTATAGACAGAAAGGCATTGCAGAAAAAATATGATAATAAAACTAAAGAATTAAAAAAACTGAATATGGAACTGGAAGAAACTAACAAAGAGTTAGAGGCATCATATAAAAAAATAGAAAAATTGAATAATTCTGTAATAAAAACATTAGAATTATCTTCTTTTTTTGCAGCTCCAAAATTAATGGAAAAGGATTTTGAAAAAAGGGTTTTAGAGTTGGCACTTGAAATAATTGAACCGGCAAAATATGGCTCAATTTTTTTATTTGATGATAATAATGCGAAAATGGTATTTGCAAAGGGTTATAATTATGAAAAAATTAATGCTCTTAAATTAAAAAAAGATGATTTAATAATTCCAGAAAATTCAACAATAATAAAAGACATTCATGAAAGCAATAAAAAACAGATGTCAAAACGAAAATACAAAGAGTTTAAAAAATTGGGAGGAGATTTAAAAGAAACGCTTATTACACCGATAATGTTTAATAAAGAGATTTTTGGCCTTATTACACTTGATATTTTAAAAAATGATCATATAAATACATTTGAAAATTATCATACAAAAATAATGAATTATTTTGGTAAGACATTTGCCGGTTTTTTAAAGATGCTAAACTTTATAAAACAAGAAGGAAAATTCCATAAAGATATAGCTTTAACGCTTGTAAAAGCCCTGGAATATTATGATGATTACACCAGAGGTCATTCAGAAAGGGTAGCAACATGGGCTTCATTAATTGCTGAAAAAATGAATATCGACAAACAAAGAATAGAGAGAATATATTGGGCTGGTATTCTACACGATATTGGTAAAATTTTTGTTCCTCAGTCTATATTAAATAAAGCCAATAAATTAACATCAGAAGAATATGAAAAAATAAAACTTCACCCTGTAAAAGGTGAAGAATTAATACGCAAAGTCGAAGATATGAAAGATATATCTAAAATAATAAGACATCATCATGAAAGATGGGATGGAAAAGGATATCCAGATAATCTTTCAGGAGAAAATATTCCGCTGGAATCAAGAATTTTAACAGTTGTTGATAGTTTTGATGCAATGATTAGTGAAAGACCATATAAAAAACCTTTAACAAAAGAACAGGCAATAGATGAATTAAAAAGATTAGCTGGTAGTCAATTTGATGAAAAGGTTGTTATTTCATTTATTGAGATTCTTAAAAACGAGAAAAAATAGTATTATATATTCTTTTTATATAAGCTCATAAATATTTTATCGTTCAGAATGGGTTTAAACAGAAACTTTAATAATATTAAAGAAATAAAATAAAATAATGCACTAATTAAAAATAGATATGTATATCCATTTGTAAAAGATGTTATATATCCAAATATTAAAGCTGCAAGAGAACGAGATATAAAATTTAAAAAATTTCTGAAACTGCTTATTGTTGTTATCTTATTTTGAGGTATATAACTCATAATAATTGTTGTAGATACGGGATTGGTCATATTCATAAACGAAAATCTCAAAGCATACAATACAGTAAATAAATATGGGTCTCGTACATATGCAAAGGATATTATTAAAGGTATAACAAGTATATTTAAGAAAAGTGTAAATTGATATGCTCCAAACTTTTTTGAAAGTTTGGATGAAAATATAGAACCCAGCGAAGCCCCAAGCTGTGCAAAAGCAAGGGCCACACCTATAATAGTTGGTTGCATATTAAACAAATCTTTGAATATGACATTTCCAAAATTAACAAATAATCCTGCACCAAACCCTATTAAAAATGTTCTTATTAAATGTATTTTTACAATATGACTCTGCAATTCATCAAAATCTTTTAGACTGAAGATTTCTTTTATAGAAACTTCCGAATGGTGTTTTTTGTCTTCATGTACCAGTAGTAAGAAAAAATTGGAAAATAAATGTGTAATTCCTGTAATCAATAGCGCCGCACTAAAGCCAAAGACTTCTCCAATTGACCCACCTATTAAGTTACCTATTAAACCACTTCCCATGAATAATCCAAAATTGTATCCAAAATATTTCCCTCTATTTTCATGTGTTGTAATATCCACAATTAATGAATTAAGCAAAATCATCCTTGAAGTTAACACTCCACCATTAATTAAAGCTGTATATATTAACATTGTTTCTGAGGGTATTGAAATTCTTAAAAATGTAATGGCAGCAAATGTTACCGATGAAAATATTAACATTATTTTTTTTCCAAATTTATCCCCCATTATTCCAATTAATAATCCTAGAAAAGCGGAACCTATCATTTCAAGTGATGTTATATGGCTTATAAACGTATTATTAAAACCTAAATCCCTTAAAAACAAGTTAAAAACTATTCTATATATGGATTGTGCAAGACTGCTTAAAAATGTGTAATATAATAATTTTTTCATCTAATCACTCCAATTGTTAGTTTTACAAACTATATTATACATCAAAAAAAGGTTCGTTATGTTAATAAAAGTTAAAAATATTATATTTAAATTATATATACGATGTCTAAAAAGTCAAATTCACTCAGGCAGCTCGATTGCTTATCCTTAAAATTATTCATTCTCAGCCGTCGTTCAGATTTTTCATCCATGAAAAAGCTTCACTCAAAAAAACGTCCTGTTTTTTTGACGGCTTTCATTCATAATTTTAAGGGCAATCTTCGAGCCTTCGTTTCATTTGAGACTTTTTAAACAACCTATGATATAATATATTGATTATTAGAAAATCTAAAGGAGGATAATATGAAAATTGGTAATTTCACTTTAAAGAAAAAAGATGATATTTATTATTTTACTATTCCCATATTTGAGAATTATGGGAATTTATTTCATATATTTACTACAAGAAAAACAGGATATAATGGTAAAGAATTAGACCTGGGAGTTAATACACAAACAGCTTTAAATGATGTTTATATGAATTATTTAAAATTATGCGAAACTTTTAATATAAAACAAGATAGTATAATACTTTCTGATCAAGTACATAAAGATAATATTTTAATTATAGATGAATCATTCAAATCAAATAATTTTCTTTTTAAAAGGAAGGTTAAAAATGCGGATGGTTTAATTACAAACAAGAAGAATCTATTTTTAGTGACATTATATGCAGATTGTACACCTATTTATTTCTTTGATCCAGTAAAGGAGGTTATTGCTCTGGCGCATTCAGGCTGGAAAGGAACGGTTAAAAAAATTGGTGAAAAAACTGTATTAAAAATGATTAAAGAATTTGGTTGTAACCCAAAGGATATTTTAGTTGCACTGGGACCATCTATAGGACCGGAAAGTTTTGAGGTCAAAGAAGATGTGAAAAATATTTTTGAAAAAATTTTTAATGAAAAAAATTTTAGTTTTTCAAATGAGATTATAAAACCAGGTAAAAATGAAAAATATTTAATAGATATATGGAAGACAATAGAATATACGCTTATTAATACCGGTATAAGAAAAGAACATATCTTAAATTCAAATATTGATACATATAAAAATACAGATTTGTTGTTTTCATATAGAAAAGAAAAAAATACAGGAAGAATGGCCGCAATCATGGCAATTATTGACAATTAATCTATTATATGTTATAATAGTTAGCAAAGCGAATTTTAGGAGGAGATTATGTCACAGAAAGTTTTAAAAAATACTAAAGTAGATATTTTTAATAATTCCATTATCATGTCACTATTTTTACTAAGCTGGCCTATAATAATTTCGAATTTGATGCAAACTATGTATAATATAGTGGATGCATATTTTTTAGGGAAATTGGGTAAGATTGAATTTTCAGCCACTACAGTAACGTGGCCGGTTATTTTTGTTTTTATTTCATTTACAATAGGTTTTTCAAATGCTACAGTTTCTCTTGTATCTCAATATACTGGTGCGAATAATAAAAAAATGTCACAAAAAACTGCTGGACAGGCTTATATTATTGCTATAATTTTAGGAATAACCCTGGCGTTTATAGGTGTTTTAGTATCTAATCCGGTAATTAACCTTATCACTGGAGAAAACAGCAAGGAGATAGCTCCTTATGCAATTAAATATTTTAATATTATAATGATTGGTATGCCATTTGCTTTTTTATTTAATATTTCTGGAGCTATTTTAAGGGGCTGGGGAGATTCGAAATTTTCCATGCATATGATGTTTTATTCCACTGTTATAAATATAATCCTTGATCCTCTGTTAATTTTTGGCTTTGGACCTTTCCCAACATTAGGGGTAGCTGGCGCTGCATGGGCAACTACAACTGCAAGAATATTTACAGGATTAATATCTTCATATCTTGTTTTTAAGGGCGAAAGAGGATTTAAGGTTAATTTATCAGATTTGATATTTGATTCATATATAGTAAAAAAGATTCTTTCAATTGGGTTTCCGGGATCTATGAGTTATACTTTTACATCTTTTGGGTTCGTTGTGATAATGAAATTTGTATCAAGTTTTGGCCCTGCTGTTGTTAGTGCATACGGAATCGGAAATAGAATAATTAATCTTATTACAATGATATCTTTTGGTATTGGTGCTGCGGTAACAACAATGATTGGGCAGTTTCTAGGCGCAAATGATATAAAAAATGCCCAAAAAACTGTTAAAATTGCTTTTATAACTAATTTTACAATCATAGCCTTTTTAAGCACATTGACTTTTTTCTTCGGTGCGCATCTAACACGTTTTTTTATTAATGAACCAGAAGTAATAGAAATAGGAAAAATTTTCTTTAAGTATGTATCTTTTTCATTACCATTTTTTTCATCTATGAGTGTATTTGTAAATACTCTGGTAGGTGCTGGAAGAACTGGACAATCTATGATTATAAACGTTACAAGATTATGGGGTATAAGAATACCTTTAATCGCTATTATGGCTAATACATGGGGATTTTTAGGTATTTTTTATGCAATGATTATAAGCAATATCCTTGCTATGATTATAGCCTGGCTTTTTGTTCATTTTGGAAATTGGAAAAAAGCTATTATATAATAAATTAGACAATCTAATATAATAAACTTCAATTATTTTCATCTCTAATAATTGCCAAAAAAACTTCTACAATTTCTGGAGAAAATTGTTTTCCAGAATTCTTTTCTATTTCTTCGATAGCTTTTTCTTTATCCATTGCTTTTCTATATGCTCTGCTTGATGTCATAGCATCCCATGCATCAGCTACTCCTATTATTTGTGAAATCAAAGGAATTTCTTTTCCTTTTAGTCCATCAGGATAGCCTTTACCATCCCATCTTTCGTGATGATGTCTGACTCCAATTGCAATTTCTTTTAATCCTTCTGAATTAATCAAAGCATTATATGCATAAACTGGATGCATTTTTATTTGATTATATTCCTCTTCTGTTAACCCACCATTTTTATTCAGAATATTATTTGGTATAAGTATTTTCCCAATATCATGCAGTAATGCAGACCAAAATATTTTACTTTGTAATTCCTCGCTCAAATTCAACTTTTGAGCTATTTTTCTGGAATATTCTGCTACCATTTTAGAATGGTTTTTTGTATATTCGTCATGTTGTTCAAGAAAAGATATTAATGATTTGATAATATCTTCTCTAAATTTTTCTTCTAACTTTGCTTCTTCTTTTATTTTTAAGAATGCATATGCCAGGGTTTTAAAAGATTCTAATGTTTCATTGGTTATTTCGAGATTGTTTAGTGATTCATTCAATTTGAAAAACGCAGAATATTTTATTGTATTATCCATTGATAAAATAATATGTCTGTCTTTTAAAGCACTTTCTCTTAAAGCTTTCTTTCCAAATCTTTTTAAAAATATCTTCTTTGAGTTTTCATATTTGATTAATTCAGCATATTCAATTCCTTCTAAAATAAAAGTAACCGCATCAAACAATTCGATTAAATAAAGATCTTCTGATAGATATTTTTCTTTTTCTATGTTTGATATAGTTTTAATAAGTATTTTTAATGAATTTTGTAATTTTTCATTATGAATATATAATGTTTCTAATTCTTCATTTTGCGAGGTTATTTCTTCATTAAATGATTCTAATTCTTCATTTTTTTTCCTTAATTCCATATTCAGTTTTCTTAACTGTTTCGTTCTTTTTTCAACTAATTTTACCAAAATATAATGGTTAATAATTAAGGTTATAATAAGAAAAAAAGAAATGAAAACAAATAACTTAACCCATTTAGGTATAATATTTTCTTTTTGAACATAAAGGTATTTATTTAATATTTCATAATATATTGAATTATAATCATATTTTAATAAACGTATGTTTTCGTCTAATATTTTTATTATCTTATTTTTTTCTGAATAATTTTTATTAAAAGCAATGTATATTTTTAATGGAGAAAAAACTATATCTGTTGGTATTAAATTATATTCATCTGAATTAGCCAGACCAAATGTCCTGTTAACAACAGCTGCATCAATTTTATTTTTTGATAAAGCTTTAAATATATCTTCATATGAATTAAATTCATAAAAACGCACTTTAATATCGAAATTTTCCAATATTTTTTTTATCCCTTTATATTCATCTGCATAATATACATCATCTTTTAAAACACCTATTCTTTTATTTTCAAGGTCAAAGATATTAACTATATTTGATTTATGATTTATATATACAACAGCCCAGTCTGATAAAATAAACTCTTTATTAAATTCAAACTTTTCCGCCCGCTCTTTTGAATATCCCAAACATGCAAGAGCATCTATTTCTCCACTTTCCAATTTTTTTATCAAATTTGGAAATGTGTCAAAAATATAATCTGGTTTAATATTTTCTTTTTCGAAAATATAATTTAAAAGTTCAGGAAAAATTCCGTTTTTTTCGTCTATTATTTTTGGTGGATTATAATATAAACCTATTTTTATTGGAAAAACAATTACTGCGAATAATATAACAATAATTGTTGTAATTCTTTTCAAAATTCCACCACCAATCATTTTGTCTAAGAAAATAGGCTGTCTAAAAAGTCTCAAATGAAACGAAGGCTCGAAGATTGCCCTTAAAATTATGAATGAAAGCCGTCAAAAAAACAGGACGTTTTTTTGAGTGAAGCTTTTTCATGGATGAAAAATCTGAGCGACGGCTGAGAATAAATAATTTTAAGGATAAGCAATCAAGCTGCCTGAGTGAATTTGAATTTTTGGACACCGTATAAGAAAATTTAATTTATAAATGTTATACAATTCAATCCTTTAATTTAAATTGATTTACAATATTTTTTAATCTCTTAGCAAGATCTAACATACTGTTGACTTCAGCAGTAACGTTTTCTATGTTTGCAGTTTGTTCTTCGGTTGATGCATTTATTTCCTGAATAAATTCATTTATACTCATAGTATTCTGAGATAATTCTGTCATAGCAGTAGCTATTTCATCCACAGCAGCTGTTTGTTCTTCAACACTTGCAGCAATACTTTCCAATCTTGCAGTAATATCTTTTATTGCTTTTAATATTTTCTCGAGGTTTTCACCAGCTTCAGATGAAAGCATAGAGCCTTCTTTTACCTTTTCGTTAATTATATTAGAAACATTTATAGCTTCATTTGAAACTGTTTGTATCCCCTCAACTACTTCCCTGATTTCATCTGCAGCTTTTCTGCTTTCTTCAGCTAAAACCCTAATTTCATCAGCAACAACAGCAAAACCTTTTCCTGCCTCTCCCGCTCTTGCTGCTTCTATTGCAGCATTTAAAGCCAATAAATTGGTTTGTTCTGCTATATTTGCAACTGTATCAACAAAATCACTTATTTTAATAGAACTTTCATTAAAGCTTTTTACAACTTTTTCTATATCAATGGTTATTTCTTTAATTTCTTTCATTTTATCAATAGATTTTTTTACTGTATGTCCAGCTTTCTCAGCATCCTCTGTTGAAAGATGTCCGAATTCAGCAGCTTCTGTTGCGTTATCTGCAATTAACTTTGTTGCAGATGAAATTTCTTGAACAGAGGCTGTTGTTTGCTGGACGGCTGCTGTTATATTTTCTACTTCGGAAGATATGGAATTAACAGAACTCGAAACTTTTTCAAGAGATACGGCAGATTCATTCATAGCCTGTGTGATTTCTTCCATAGATGTTGTTAATGTCAAACTTTCTTCTTTTATTTTCGCCATATCATTTATCAGTTGTAAATGCATGTTTTTAAATACTTGTATCAATCTCCCAAATTCATCTTTATTTTTTATCTCTGGAATTTCCACGGAATAATCTTTTTCGGATAAATGTTTAGCATAATTCATTAAGATATTTAATGTTTTTAAAATAACTCTTATAATTATTACAGATAGAATAATGCTGAATATCAGAGAAGTTATTATTATTATAACACCAAAATTTTGCGATTTATTTATTAAATCAAGGTTTTTTTTCATTATTTTTTCTTCACTATCTTCAATAGCCTTTTGAAGTTCATTAAATGACTGTATAGCGTTTGAAGCTATAATTTTAAAATTATCTGCATCATTTTTTATAGCATCTATAGATTTATAATTTTTTAATAAATTTAAGTAATTTGAAATATCATCAATAGCTTTTAATTTCAAAGACTTTAAATCTTCATCTAAATTTAATTTTGAAATATTATCTATTACTTCCTGCATTTTATTTTCAGCTGATATTTTTAAGCTTTCATCATTAAAGGCCATATATTCTGCTACATTTTTTCTGGCTTCCATAAATTTTGTTGAATAAAACCCTATATTTTTCATATTAAATATATACTTTTCACCCAATAACTTTTCATTGTTGTAAATGTTTAAAAAAGCATTGTTAGATATAATAAATAAAACAAATTGTAATAGTAACAATAATAAAACCAAACTCCATATTTTCCATTTTATACTCATTTTAACACCTCCCACTTTTATATATCTTCTTTATTTTATCATATAGCACTTATTTTTTAAATATGCTAAAAAGAAAAGTTAAGAAACTTAAATATTTTTTGAATATATAAAAAAGGAGAGTTTTAAAACTCACCTTTTTCTTTTAACCTACTTACTATTTCGCGTATCTCATTTATTCTATTATCTTTTACAACTAAAATACCATTTTTTGTATCTATTACTATGATATTGTCAAGACCTATAATACCAACATTTTTTTCAGATTTTACAAATACATTTTTACTGTCTATGAGATATACATTATCATTTTTATCAGAAAATCCTTCCATATCCCTTACTGATACCCAATTTCCTACGTCTGACCATTCATATTCAGCTTTTACTGTATATACTATGCTTGATTTTTCCATTAATGCATAATCTATACTAATTTTTCTTAAATCCGGATATACTTGATTCAATTGGTCTGTGTTAAAAGGATTCAATTTTATTAATGAGTTATATATATCTTCATTGTATTTTTTCATTTCCTCTAAAAATATCGATTTTTTCCAAAAAAACATACCGCTATTCCAATAATAATTCCCCTCTTTTAAATATTTTAATGCTGTTTCTAAATCTGGTTTTTCCTTAAAACTGGAAACTTTTAATATTTTTTTTTCTATTTCCTTTTCAACCTCTATATATCCATAACCAGTCTCTGGCCTTGTAGGGGATATCCCCATTGTAATTAATCCATTATATTTTTCAGCAGCATATACACCTTTTTCTACAGTTTCCCAGAACTTTTCTTTATCTGGTATATAATGGTCTGCTGGTAGTATAAATACAACTTCATTATCATCCGCAACCAATGTTCCAAGAAAACAAGCCGGAGCAGTATTTCTCGCAACGGGTTCCAGCAATATATTTTTTTCATCTAATTCAGGCAATTCTTTTAATGTTTCATTTTTATATTTTTCAGCAGTAACTATGTATATATCTTCTGAATGCAATCTGTAATTTAATCGTTCAAAAGTCTCTCGGATTAATGATTTGTTGGAAAAAATTTTTAAAAACTGTTTTGGTTTTTTTGATGTACTCAATGGCCAGAATCTTTCTCCTGAACCACCGGCTAATATTATTGCTTTCACTTCACACCTCCACTAATTATAATTCCTCTGTTTAGAATTTTCCCTCTTTCGTCCACCCATGTTGGTGATATAGTTCCATCCAGATAATTTTTTATGTTAGTATTTTTTAAATATATATCATTGCTTCCAGCAATATATATATCCATTTTATTATTTTTAAATGTTGAATTTTCTATTGTAAATTTTTCTATATTTGTTTTTTTATTACTGTTTGGATTGAAAACTTTGACAGCCACTTCATTATTTAAAAAACTTGAAAGGTATATATTAAAAGGAGTTTCAAATATATCCAGAGAAATATTATTGTTTATAAATCTGGATTTTTCTATTTTCAATTTTTCATCTTTAAGTGATTTAATTGTTTTATTATTATTTCTAAATGTAGATGAATTTATATATATATTGCTGAGATTACTCTTGATTGAGTTGATGCTGTTTAAAAAATCCGAGCTTTTAATTTTTAAATTGGAACTATATAAATCAATATCAAGTTTTGAATCCGCAATAGAGAGATTGTATAGATATATATCCGAGTCATAAAAACTAAAAGCAGTTGTATTGTCAAAAAACAAGGAATTTTTTATTTCAACAGAACTTTTAATAAGATTAACCCCTATATTATTATCGTATAATAATATATTATACGCTGTACCAATTGCATCTTTTCCATAAATGCCTGTTTTACAATTTTTTATAACAAGGTTATATAAATCAAACTTTTTATTTATAGTGATGCCGGTATAAGCATTATATATTTCTGTATTTTTTAATATTCCAGAATTTAATTCAATACCTTTAAAACTCCCTTTAATAGGTTTTATTATTAATTTGGAACTTTTATTATTAAAAACTATTCCATTTACTACGATTTTTTTATCTGGAAACATTAATATTTCTACTTTTCCTTTTATTTTTATGTTTTTAAAATTTTGATCTTCAGAGACAATATATGGAGCATCTTCTTCCTTTAAAATATCTGGAAGTTTTTTATATATCTTTTTTTTGTATAAAAAATTATCTTTTAATTTTAATTTAATTTTCTTTGTTTTTAGATTTTTAAATTCTCTCCATAAGGTTAAAGTGCCTTCACTGGTTAATTTTTCAAGTGGAATTTCCAAATTGAAAAAGTTTCCAGAAAAATTGCCTGTTTTGGAATAATCTTCAAATTCAATTGAATAATAATTATAATTATAATCATTTAAAAGCTCAATATAAAATGTTCCTATTTTTATATTCTCAAACTTCTTTATTTGTAATTCTGGTGGTTTTGTGATTTTTGTATATATTGTTTTTTTAAAAGTATTATCAATATACAAAATGAATTTATATTCTTTTCCTGGAGATAAATTTGAAAATGTAAAGTCATTTAATTTTTTTATGTCTATTCTGGTGATTAATTTATTTTCTTCATCAAGAATCTTTAATTCACAGTATTCAGAAATATTATTTTTTTTAAATTTAAAAGAAATTAAGTTTTTCTGAACATTTATTCTATATTCTGGAAAAGGATTTAAATTAATAATAATAGGGTTTGTCCTATTGTTTAATTCGTCATATGCCAGTAAAGTTGCATCTTTCCCAGTTGATTTAAATTCAAATTCGTTGCTTTCAAATGTATATGTATTTTCTTTTGTAATTAATTCAAATTTTGCCCTTTCATCAGAGATAATATTGATTTTATATTTACCATTGTATTTTAATGTTACTTTTTCTATTTTTGGCGGAGTTGTATCAAGTGTAATTGTTTTATACCACGTTATATTTTTATTTATCTTAATTATTAATGCGTTTTTACCTTCTATAAAGTTTTCTTTTGAATATTTTTTACCGTTTAGGGTTATTTCGTCATAATTCAGATTCAATTCTTTTTTACTGATTTCATCAGGTATTTCTGGTAAAGCTGGTTTTATAATTTCATATTTTTTTCCTCTATACCCTGAAGGATAAATTGGAATAATTTCATATTTTACTACGTCATATGTGAATTTGTCTTTATAACTATTATTTTTTATAGTTTCAATAAATTCACCATTTTTATAAATGTCATATTTAACAGGCTTTATCATCTTATTATTTAATTCAAATGATAGATTTATATAATTATCTATCTTTATATTATAATCTATAATTTCAGATAGAGGAGCCTTTATGTCAAATATTTTTTCATATATCTTTTTGTTTTGAATATAACCTTTTACTTTTAATGAAGTATTTACATATGGAGATATATAGATATTATATGTTGATAATGTTGTTTGGTATTCTCTATCATTATATGAAATTTTCCAATAATCCAGAATATAGTTTTTTGAATTAAGATAAAGTAATATTTTATTATAATCTTTTCTTTCATAAGAGACATTTATAATAGGTTCTTTTAAAACTATGTTATAATACTGCTTTGAAAAAGAAAAATAAGGTACTTTAATTTCTTTTTTAAATGTATTTTTGCTTAAGTTAATTTCAATTTTGTGCTTTCCTGGAAACATCCATATATCTTTCGATATATCATATGTTTTATTATCGATTTTTATTGTGTAAGTCATATTTTCAAATGGTGTATTTAAGTTTAAAACCACTTTTATTGGTTTAAATATTAAAACCAACAATATTAACGGTATAACAATAAAGAATATGTATTTTTTTTTCATATTTACCTCCAGAGAGAGCCACCTTTATTAAATTTCTTCTGCAATAATATATACTATTTCGAGATATCTGTTTCCATATTTATCAACTTTTAAAGCAACCTGAAACCACAGAAGCATATCTCTTAAATATTCATGTGTATCATTATATAGCAATTTCTTACCAATTTCTCTTATTTTTCCACTTTTTGTTGTTCCATCCTTATATTTTACATATAAATATGCATTAGGATTGTATTTTAGTGGAGCTACAAATTTTTGCGTGAATAGTCTATATGTTGCAGGTTCAAAGGATACAAGTTTCCCACCATAAAATGTCCAGAAATATATTTCCATATCTTTAGGTTTTTGATAGAACGTTTCTTCAACTAAATCTATATTTATTTTCATTTCAGGAATAAAATGAGCTTTTTCATCAGTTTTTAACTCATTTAATTTTTTTGAAATATCCTTCCAGTAATTTACAAATGAATAATTTTCTTCAGAATCTATTTTTTCAAAATTATTATAATGACTCAAAAATTCGTTTAAAGAACTTAAATTTGCATATTCTCTTTTTGCATTTAGCCTATCTTTTACATTGAAATAATTTACAGTTGAATTTTGATAGTCTGATTTTATGATTTTCTTTCTATAATTATATTTTACTTCTGTTTTAAAAAGTATTCCTATATTATCCGGTATATCTTCAGCTTTCACTTCTCTGTGCAATTTTATGTATTTTTCTGGAATACCAGGAATTCTCTTTGTAGCAATCTTTTTCATTTCAGATAGTGTTTCAACATCAACAGAATACCATTTTATTTTTATATTATTTCCATCTATTTTAAATTTTTTGGATAAAACCAAATTATTCGGTATTTTTATTTTCCTGTTATAATCGTGTGTTGTGTTTACTATCCAGATTCCATTTTCATCTCTTTTTATTGTACCTGAACTTAAAAATTCGAATTTAGCTGTATTTTCATCTTTTTCATCAAGATATTTATAATTCATAGCAAAGGATTTACCATTATAATAATCTTCTTTTTGCCTTTTTAACGTTTTTGTGTGTGATGTATTTTCTACAATATTTTCAATATAATAATTTGTTTTTACTGTAATTTTAGAATTATCAAGTGTTATCAATTCGCCATCTTTGGTTTTGAATTTTACAACATCATTGGAAAATTTATATGGTTCTATATATTTTACTATTGAACTGGAAGTTGATTTGATTTCAAACAATATAGGTTCTCCTGTTAAAGTTGTTTTTGGTAAATAAGATATCATATTGTTTAAAGTTCTTACAGGAATTAATTCATCTTTATTTATCTGCTTTGGAATATTTCCAAAAATTACACTGATTAATGAATAAAACTGTGCTCTATTGATCAAACTGTCACCTTTAAATGTGTTATTTTCCTGAAAATAAGGTAGTTTTATAACAGGTATAATCTTACCATCATATTTTATAAAAAAGTATTTTTCAAATACCGAAATATAACCAATATCATCAGGAGAGCTTATCCCTGCACCGAGTCTATAATTTAATTCTTCTGCATAGGTAATCATGTTTTTCGTATTTGTCATTGGAATATAATAGCCAAAATTCCAGTTGTTTTCCAAAGCATATAGTGTAAATATTTTTAAAATATATTTTATTGCATCAGATTTATCTATTTTTTTTAATGGAATATAAGAATCAAAAAGAGGTACTCCAAGTTTGCTTTTAAAATATTCATTAATATATTCCATATATCCAAAGTTTCTTGAAAAATCATAACCGTTTTGAATATAAATTTTTTCTAAATCGGATTTTATATCTTCAAATGTCGGTGAAGAAAGTGGATACTTTTTTAATATTTGATTTTCTAATCCCAGAATTCTAGCTGCAGAAACAGCAACTTCTACTGTATATACATTATCCTGTGGATAAAAATTATATGAAAATCTTGAGTCAAATACTGGAAAATTTGTTTCAGAATCAAGATTTTCATATAAAGCAATATTTATTAAATTCTGCAAATTTGTCGGTAATCCTTTAACTGAATCATCAACATTAAAAAACAATATAGGTTGCTTTGGAGAATTTACTGAAAATACCAATAAAGAAATTAGCAAAAATAGTGAAATCCCAAACTTTTTCACAATAACACCCCCGAGTATAAAATTTTATAGAATGTCTAAATTTTACTTTTAGAATCCTTTATAATGAATAATATTCTCTATAATTTTATCATAGATATCTTTATTTTGATATATTCTTTATTTATATTCGACCTCTTTTAACTAAACTTTAACATTAAAAGGTGCAAAAAAGGATAATATATTTCCCCTATTAACTCTTATATTATTCTTCACCTGATAAACAACCTTTTTTCAGTCTATATAATGCGCACACATTATTAATGACACTATAAATATAGTTAATATTAAAGTTTAAATTTTTCAATTTTCAATAATTTATTTTCATCAACTTTATATTCTTTAAATCTATCATTGGAAAGTATATAATAGTCAAATTTTTTGGAGATATATATTATCATTTCATCTGCAGGTGAATTAAAATAAACTCTTTTCTTTTCAGCTAATCTTTTTAAGGCTTTCCTATCATCTTCATTTAGAAAATATTCTATATTATTATCAAAAACTATATGAACCGGGAAAAATACAATTTTTTCAAGAAACATGTTGTCAAGTATTTCTATTAATTGTTGAATTGAATTTTTGTTTTCATATCTAATTACATTGCTTCCGTCAATAACAATACCTTTTACGGAATTTGTATTGAATAATTTATAATGATAATAAGAAAAATTTTTTAATTGAATATTTAAAATATGTTGTTCAAAATCATTAAGACTTTTATAAATATCCATAAGTTTTTTAAAATATGCTTTTTTATCCTCAAGAAAGTCAAGATTCAGGATTTCATCAAGCAGATTTTGAATGAATGGATTTTTTTCATCGAGAGGCACATATGTCATCAAGGCATATAAATCAATATAATCTTTAAAAGGTAATTTTTTAAAGATTACTTTTGGGAAATATAATTCTATACCATATTTTTTTAATTTTTTTTCATAACCTCCCGGCGGAAATTTTTCTGGATACATCAGGAATTTTATTGTTTCAATATCTTCTTCTAATAGGTTGTAATATTTTTTCAAATCGTTTATTCTGTTTTCTTTTGGTTTTTCTACTATATGAATCAGTAAAAATTGCAAATCATTTAAATGTTTGTTCAATATTTTCCTTTCAGCATTTTTGCTTAAAAATTTAAGTATGGATAATAATTTTCTATGCGTTAATTCTTGTGGTTTTAATAACCATTTGTTTATCTTTGATATTTCTCTTCTTGTATTTTGATTATGAATAGAAAAATCTTTTTCTTCTATTATTTTTAATATCTTACCAAAACTCATATCTATTTGCTCCTTTTGATTTTTTATTGTATAATTAGATTATCAGTATTTTAAAAAATAAAAATCTATTAAGATTTAAATGATTACAGGTGATTATTTTGAATAAAGAAAAACTAAAAAAGGTATACACAATATTTATTATAATTCTCTCATTCTCATGGGGAGGAATTGTCTTAATATATGGATTTGTTTTATGGTCTATTATATATATTTCAAATTTGTTATTTAGGAAACTACCTATAGATACAAATTACTCTGGTATTGTAAAAACTTATGTATATAAAAAGATTAAAAATAAAGAATTGAAACTGGATATATATTATCCAGAAGGGAAAAAAGAATTGTATCCGATAATCTTTTTTGCACATGGTGGTGGATGGGTTTCCGGTTTTAGAAATCAAAAAAACAATGTATCATGGTGTAAATTTTTAGCCTCCAGAGGATTTGCCGTTGTTTCTATTGATTATAGGCTTGGTATTTCACATACTATGAATGAAATATTATCTGATTATACAGATGCTCTGAATTATATAAAAAATAACTCAAAGAATTTATTTTTAGATAAAAATAACATTCTCTTAATGGGGTTGTCTGCTGGAGGGCATCTTACATTATTATACTACGCATACAATACATTTGTAAAGAATATACAACATGTTGAAGGTATAAAAGGGGTTATTCTGTATTATACTCCTGCTAATTTAAAACATTTATTCGATAAAGAAGTAAAATCTATTTTTGCAAAGGTTGCAACAGCAACTACATTAAAAGGGCTTCCAACCCCATCTAAAGAAGGGGAATATTTATATTATTCACCAATTTTCTGGATTAATGAAAATATGAAACCTGTGTTGCTGGTTCATGGAAAAGAGGATAAAACCGTCCCATTTTCATCTTCAATTGAGCTGTTAAAAAAATTAAGAGAAAAAGGAATACAGACTAAAATATTAGTCCATAAAAATGGAGATCATGCCTTTGAATTTGAAAATAATGATATTCAGACTATAAAGATATTAAATGAAACAATAAAGTTTATAAGGGGATTGATGAAAAATGAAGATTGATTTTTCATATGAAAAGAAAAAAATTGATTATATTTCCGGTTTTATTTTTAAAGGAAAGCACTATAGATGCAATTATATCAGATTCAATACACTTTATAAAAATCCAGCCAAAGGCACAGAAATTGTTGAAATATATAATTTTATGCCAAAAGACAAAACATATGCATCTGCTTTAATTTTACATGGACTCGGTAGTGCAAATGTTAAATACATGTTATGGATGGCAAGAAGACTTGCAAGTGTGGGGATAAATACATCTATTTTAATTTTGCCTGGGAATTATACAAGAGTGGATAAAAACTCTGTCAGCGGGAGAAATTATTTGTGGCCGAATATAAAAACAATGTATAAATTTTGGGAACATGGTGTTGTCGATGCATTATCTACAATTGATTTTTTAAAACAGGAAGGGTTATGGAAAAAAGAAAATATTCTTATAGGATATTGTCTTGGTGGAATGGTTGGAACTATTGTTGAAGCTTTAAATCCTCAATTAAAACATCTTTTACTTATGACAACAGGGGGAAATTTACCGGAGATATTATATAATTCTCCTGCAACAAAATTTGTAAAAAGATTGATAGAAAAGGGTTTTAGAGAAGATTGTGATCTGCATAATCCTGAAAAAATTTTTGAAATTTATAAAAAACAGTTTGGATTTGTAAGAAAAATGTCTTTAAAAGAATTAATTGAATCAGATAATATTCACCCTTTATTTAAGGTTGATCCGCTGTCGTACGCGCACTTAATTGATTCTAAAAAGGTTACGTTTGTTGAAGCAATTTTTGATAAAACACTTTCAAAAAAAAGCAGAAGGATGTTAGCAGGCGAATTTAAAGAGGCAAGATATTATATAATCCCAACGGGACATGTAACGTGGTTGCCCTTTGAATTTTTACTGGCTAAAAATATCATGAACTTGCTAAACATCGATGATTTGAGAATAAAAGCCAGACTTTATGGATTCGATGAGATTGATGAAGTTCTCGATGATGAAATACTAAAAAAATAAAAACAATGGGGGGACATAATGGTTAAAAAGATTACTTGGGGATATACAAAAAAAATAATTTTTGAAGCAATTTTGAGTTTTTTTATTTTAATTTATTTTCCTTTTGATTTCAACTTTGATTTACACAAACTTTTTGGCGTTTTATTAATAACATTTATATCAGATAATATCAATGTGAAATGGAAAAACGAGAAGCGTCTTGTATCAAATATTCCTGGATTTTTAATTGCATTTTTATTAGGACCACAATATATATTCTATTCCGCTGCGATTACTATATTAAGAATAGATAATAAAGTTAGTCTTATACAGAGAATTAGAAAATTCTTTGTATATTTTATAATGTATTATGGTTCGTATATAATTGTTGAAAAACTTGAATTTAATATAAATATTTATTTTGAATTATTTTTGTTTGTTACTATTGCCAAGATACTAAATACAATTTTTGTTGATAGCAAAAACTTTAAATTGAATATGTTTTTTATAGAATATATATTTTTTATTGCCACATTACCAAGTATATATTTATATTTGATATCCAAAAATCTTTTAGTAAGACATTATTTTTTACTTCAAAATTTGTTATTTTTAGGTATATATTTTTTTATAACCAAATATCTTTATGAAAAGGAAGAAGAACGAGTTAAAAATAAAAGATTAAAAAAATTTAATGAAATTATGCTGGAATTCTCTAATTTATTACATGCATATTCTATTAAAGCATCAAAAGAAGTTATTTTAAAAGAGGTTGCGAAGCTTCTTAATGAAAAATTTCAATATAAATATGTATTAATTTCAGAGATCGATTATCAAAACGATGAAATTAAAAGAGTTACATATGCAGGTTTTTCAAAAGAGGATTTTGAAAAATTAATAAAAAGAAAAGTAAGAGCGTCAGAAATTATTGAGAATGTATTTAAAAATGAGTACAGACATGGTGAGGTATATTTTATACCTAATTTTGCAGAAAATATAAACGAAAATAACTATTTTATTTTTGAGCAAAATATAACAGCAAATATTTATAATAAAGATTATTTATGGAATGAAAAAGATTTACTGGCACTTACACTGAGAGATAAGAATGATGAAATAATTGGATATATCTCATGCGACACTCCGGAAGATGGTTTAAGACCAACAACAGAAGATATGCAAACATTATCAGTATTGGCAAAAATAGTATCTATGATACTTATTCATGGAAATTATTTTACTGAAATAAAGAAATTAAGCGAAATAGATCATTTAACCGGATTATATAATTCATCAAAATTGAAAAAAGATTTAGAAATATATGAAAAAAGAGAAAAATTAATAGCTTTAGCCTTTATAGATTTAGATAATTTTAAACACATTAATGATAAATACGGGCATCTAAAAGGGGATAAGATTTTAAAAGAGATTTCCGATATTATAAAAGTTTCTATCAGAGAGAAGGATAAAGCTTATAGGTATGGTGGAGATGAATTTGTAATTATTTTTGAAGATGTAGACAAATTTACTGCTCGTAATATTCTAAAAAGAATAAGAAAAAAACTTTTAAAAGTTCATGTGAAATTTAGTGTTGGAATTGAGGATAACAAAAAAACTTCTATTTTAAAACTGATAAAAGTAGCTGATAAAAAAGCTTATAGAGCTAAAAACAAAGGAAAAAATAAGATAATATGTTAAAATTTTTAACCTTTTCACAACCTGAAAATTTACTTTAAAATGATATTATAGAATATACCATAATACAATAGTAAGGTGATTTTAATATGAAAAAAATATTTTTTATAATTATAATAATAATAAACATTTTTTCCTTTCCAATAACAATAGGTTTGTATAAAGCTCCACCTATTGTTATTGATAAAAATAATGGTTTTTTAAATGATATTCTTGAATTTATTGCAAATAGTAATAGTATAGAATTGAACATAATTATTGACTCACAACAAAATTTGATAGAAAAACTTAAAGGTGGCAAAATCGATGGTGTTGCCCCATTAGCTTTTACGCCCGAAAGATCTCAATTTTTTCATTTTAATCAAGAGGCTGTATTTTTTGAATGGGCTGTTATTTATACAAGAAAAAATCTTAATCTTTCATCTATTATTGATTTAAAAAATAAAAAAATTGGTGTAATGAAAACAGATATTTTTTATAAAGGAAATGGCGGAATAAAAGATATATTAAAAGGTTTTAATATTAAGGCTAAATTTGTTGAACTCGATACATATGATGATATATTTAAAATGTTGGATAAAAAAGAAATTGATGCTGGTGTTGTTCCAAGATTTTTTGGACTTGATCAGGGAAAAAAATATAATGTAAAGAAGACTTCTATAATATTTAAGCCAATTGGCGGATATATTATGTATAAGGATAATAATTTAAAAAATATTTTTGATTTGATTGATAAACAATTAAAAAAATTAAAAGAGGATAATAATTCATTTTACTATAGAACTTTTGATAAATATTTTGAACCAATTATTAGAGAAAAAATACCCACCTGGTTAAAATACATGATTCTTTTTGGTTTAATAATAGCAATATTGATAATCGCAATATTTTATTTGCATTCAAAAATATTAAAAAAAAGAGTGAAAAGTAGAACTACTGCATTGAAAAAAACACTTTTAGAATTAGAAAACAAAGTTATAGAATTGAATAGTTCAAAAAAGCTTATAGAAGAAATTGTAAATTTATCTCCTAATCCAATATACATCAAAAATATAGAACAGGAAATTGTATTTGCAAATAATGCTTTTGCAAATTTACTGGGATTAAAAAAAGAAAATATTATAGGTAAATCGTTATTGGATTTATTTAACGACACAAATAAAAACCTTTTAGAAGAATCAATAATAGAAGACATTAATATTCTATCTTCGAATAAAAAAGGGTTTATTAACATATTTATGTTAAATATAAATAATAAAAAGCTTTACTTTAAAGATTATAAAACAGCAATCACTTTACCAAACAAAGAAAATGGACTTTTGGTTTTATGGGTAGATATAACAGAAAATATTAATCATCAAAAAAAACTGGAGATTACAAATGCTGAATTGCAGTTGATAAATCAAAAATTATTTAAAATAATCGATTTAATACAATATCTCGGTAATAAGGAAATTGATCTTCATAGTTATTTTGATTATTTATTAAAATTTGCTATAGAACTTTCTGAAACAGCAGATTATGGTAGTATTTCCATTTCTGATGGAGAACACTGGGAATTTATTTCTGCTGTGGGTTATGATATTGAAAAATTAAAAAATTTACCACTTAAAAGTAAATATATGATAAAAACAGGTGAAAAACTAAAAGTAATGAAAGGCAAAGATTTAGAGAAATATAATAAAAAAGTCTTTGATAATGAAAAAATAAAACATGAATTTTTAAAAATAACTAAACCAATTAATGAAATAATGATTGCTACTATAAGAATCAGTAAAGACAAATTATTGAGTTTTTCTTTAGAAACATCAGATGATAACAAAAAATCTTTTAATGATAATGATAAAATAATATTTCAGGCATTTATTAATATTGCAAAAACAACGCTATCTTCCAAATTAAATATAGATCAGGTAAAAAATGCATATCTTAATTTTGCAAGTAAATTGGCATTAATAGCGGAAGCACATGATGATATAACTGGACAGCATATATATAGAGTAGGAGAATTAGCATCTTTTATTGCAAAAAAATTAAATTTACCTTCTGAAAGAATTCTTGAAATACGAGAATTTGCTCCGTTGCATGATATAGGAAAAATTTTTATTCCACTTGAAATATTAAATAAAAAAGGTAGACTAACAGATGAAGAATATGAGATTATGAAGAAACATACAATTTATGCTGAGCGATTATTGGGCGACGATCCTTATTTTGATACCGCCTTAAAAATAGCTATATATCATCATGAAAAATATAATGGTGGAGGTTATCCTTTTAACTTAAAAGGTGAAAAAATACCAATAGAGGCACAGATAGTTTCAATAGTAGATGTTTATGACGCACTTCGTTCAAAAAGGCCATATAAAGAAGCATTATCGCATGAATCTGCTATGAAAATTATATTAGAAGGTGATGATAGAACTTCTCCTGAAGATTTTAATCCGGAAATTTTAAAAATTTTCAGAAAATATTCCAATGAAATTAAGGAGATATATAATTCATTTTCGGATTAATAATACTAAATTAATTTTGTAACTCTTTTTAAATATAACAAATACAGTATTGTTATCTTTCTTTGTTGACAAATATATACATTTTGTATATAATATGATTGATGATATCAGACTTTTTTTGTTATATTTGGAGGGAAAAATGGAATCCATGAATAAATGTAAAGTCTTTAATAAAAGCGGGAAATTAATATGTGATCTTTTGTTGATACTAATTGCAGAGAAAGCCAGTTATGGCTATGAATTATCAAATAGATTATGTGAGATGGGAATAACTATACCAGAAGGAATTGGTCAAAAAGGAAGGGTATACAGAGCTTTATCTGAATTGGAAAAAAGAAAAGAAATAGAATTTGATTGGGATATCACATCTAGCCCACCAAGAAAAATATATAAAGTTACTAAAAAAGGAAAAGAAAGAATAAGTAATTTTATTATAGAGATGGAAGAGCAAATTGTAGTATTGAAGAATTTTATTAAAAAAGCAAAAGAAAATATATAATTCGGAGGTGTTTTTTGTGGAAAAATTATTAGATGAAAAAACATTAGAACAAGTTAGGGAATTATTATCAGAAATGAAAGGCAGAGTAAAAATAATATTATTTGAAAAGGAAAATTGCGAATATTGTGATGTAACAAAACAGTTATACACAGAATTAAAAGAAGGTGTTGAAAACGTAGATTTGGATATTTATGATATAAACTCACCTATTGCCGAAGAATATGAAATAGATAAAACTTTAGCTCCAGCTACAGTTATATTAGCCTCAAATGGGACAGATTTAGGTGTAAGATTTTATGGTATACCATCCGGACACGAATTCAGCACATTATTACAGGATTTGATATTATTATCCAAAAATGGCGAAGTAGAATTATCCGAAGATGCTGTAGCAAAATTAAGAAATATAAATAAAAAAATGAGATTAAGAGTTTTTGTTACCCCAACATGTCCATACTGCCCAAGAGCAGTATTATCAGCACAACAAGCTGCAATGATAAATGAAAACATCAATGGTGAAATGGTTGAAGCAAATGAATTTTTCGAAATATCTTCAAAACATAACGTAAGTTCTGTCCCACATACTGTTATAGAAGTATTTGAAAATGGCGAATGGGTAGTAAAAGGTGAATTCATAGGTGCATATCCTGAACCAAACTTTGTTGAAGAAGTATTAAAAGCTGTGGAGGGATAAACAATGTTTTTTGATTTGGGAACCTCTAAAAGTAAAAGCAATATAAAAGAATATTATGATATGATTATTATAGGTGGAGGTCCTGCTGGTGTTGCAGCTGGTATATATGCTGTTCAAGGTGGAATCAAGCCGTTGATAATAGAAAAGGATTTAGATGGTGGTCAGATTAATTTAACCGAATATGTTGAGAATTATCCTGGTTTTTCATCAATTACTGGTGAAGAATTAGCAGAAAAAATGGGAGAACATGCTAAGAAATTTGGTGTTGAATTTCATTATGGTGAGGTTATTAATGTAAATTTTGAGAAAGAAGAAAAAATAATTTCTCTTGATGATGGAAATATTGTAAAAGCAAAAACAGTAGTTATAGCTACTGGCGCAACACCGAGGAAATTAAACGTACCAGGCGAGAAAGAATTTGCAGGTCGTGGAGTTTCTTACTGTGCAACTTGTGATGGACATTTTTTCAAAAATCAGAAAGTTGCTGTAATTGGCGGGGGAAATACCGCGGTAGAAGAAGCATTATATCTTTCAAAAATAGCCAAAGAAGTTTATATTATTCATAGAAGAGATAAATTAAGAGCCGATAAAATCTATCAGGATAAAGCATTTAATACAGCTAATATAAAATTTATATGGAATTCTGTTGTTAAAGAAATTAAAGGAGATAAAAAGGTAAATCAATTAGTACTTGAAAACAGAGAAAATGGTGAAGTATCAAATTTTGATGTTGATGGTGTATTTGTATTTGTGGGTTTATTACCTGTAACTCAATTATTTAAAGATAAAATAAAATTGGATGATTATGGATATATAATAGTAGACGAACATAGAGAAACAAATGTAAAAGGTGTTTTTGCTGCAGGAGATGTTATACAAAAAGAATTGAGACAAATCATAACTGCAGCTGCTGATGGAGCAATCGCAGCATCGTTTGCAGTAAGAGAATATTTTAATTAAAATTTGATAAATTCAAAAAAATAAAAAGGGGTTAAAACCCCTTTTTATTTTTTATCTCGCTTGATTAGGGTGTCCAATTAGTAAAGTAAGCGAAAACTCGAAAATTGCCTGAAAAAATAGCATATGAAGCCGGACAATTTTGCACGGATGCAAAATTGAGTGAAGCCGAACATGGATGTGAGTCTGATACGACCGGCGAAAATATGCTATTTTTGAAGATTAGCAATTAAGGTTTGAGCGGCTTTACTTTTTGGACAACGTATCACTTGATAAAAAACGTACAGATTTTACATTCATACAAAAAGTTTTTAACCGATGCCCGCGGCAGCGTGTATCACCGTAGGTGAGCATTGATGAATTTTAAATTTTTAATTATTTCGTTTTTTTGACATATTTTTAAATTAAATGTAACTTCGAAACACGTTAATATTATCACAAATAGCGATATGTTAATTTTCTTTGACAAAAGAGGCTTGAATATGATATAATAATTAAAAATCCATTAAAGGGGGGAGTTTATGAGAAAGAAACTCACAGTTTTTTTTATCATGGTGGTGTTTGTTTTAATGGCGACTCTGGCTTTTGCTGATGGCGGAGAAGCGGCAAAAGTAGTTTATGGATTCTGGTCGTTAATTCCACCTCTATTAGCTATTGCTTTGGCTTTTATTACTAAAGAGGTTATATTATCATTATTGTTAGGTGTTTTTTCAGGAGCATTAATTAGTGTTTTTGCTAATTCTAGTTCAGGATTTTTTATGAAATTAGTGGAAAGTTATACTAAAACATTTGAATATCCTGTAAATGCTTTAGCTGATGGATGGCATGCTGGAATTATTATCTTTACATTAACCATTGGAGGTATGGTTGGTGTTATAGCTAAAATGGGAGGAACGAGAGCAATAGCAAATGCTCTTGCTAAAAAGGCTAGAACAGCAAAAAGCGCACAATTAGCTACAGCTTTAATGGGTGTTGTCGTCTTTTTTGATGACTATGCTAATACTTTAATTGTTGGACCTACAATGAGACCATTAACAGATAAATTAAAGGTTTCAAGGGAAAAGTTATCTTATATTGTTGATTCTACAGCCGCACCTGTTGCAACTATGGCAGCTATTTCCACATGGATAGGATATGAACTTGGTTTAATTGGTGACGCATTTAAATCAATAAACGTAGATGTTAATCCATATTCTGTATTTTTCCAATCAATACCTTATAGAATGTATGGATTATTTGCCTTAGTTATGGTGTTTATGGTTGGTTTTATGATGAGGGATTTCGGACCAATGTATGAAGCAGAAAAAAGGGCAAGATTAACAGGAAAGGTTTTAGCAGATGGTGCAGAACCTATGTTATCAACAGATTTTGAAAAAGATCTTGAAAAAGATAATATACCTTTAAAAGTTTCAAATGCTTTGGTCCCAATTCTCACTTTGATTATTTTTGCTTTTATTGGATTATGGTATTCTGGTGGTGGACTTGATAAACCTTTTACATGGGATGGCATCAGAGACGCTTTTGGTGATGCTGATGCTTCAGCAGCATTAATATGGGCTTCAGCTTTAGCAAGTATTGTTGCTATTGTTATGGCAGTGTCACAGGGAATTATGACATTGAAAAAAGCAATAGAAGCTTGGGTTGAAGGAGCCAAATCCCTAATAATTACCACAATTATATTAATACTCGCATGGTCAATTGGTTCTATAGCAACAGATTTAGGAACAGCTGATTATCTGGTTCAGATTGTTTCGAATTCATTACCAGGTTGGACAATTCCTGTTTTAGTATTTATTTTATCTTCAATAGTTGCATTTGCAACAGGTACCTCATGGGGAACTATGGCTATAATGTTACCAATAGCAATTCCTTTAGCAGCACATTATACTGGCAATGAATTGACTCCATTAATCTATGCAACACTAGGAGCTGTATTAACAGGAGCAACATTTGGAGACCATTGCTCTCCAATTTCAGACACAACTATTATGTCATCAATGGCATCATCCGCTGATCATATTGATCACGTAAAAACACAGTTGCCTTACGCTTTAACAGCCGCACTTATTGCTGCAATAGTTGGGTATATTCCTGTTGGTCTGGGAATGCCTGTATGGATTTCTTTGATTTTAGGTGTAGTTTCTCTCTGGGCTGTTTTGAGATTCTACGGGAAATCTACAAAATTAGAGGATTTAAAAGCCTAAATAATAACATAATTTTTAAAAAACAAAAAACCGGGATTCCTCCGGTTTTTTGTTTATAATATTTTTAATCTAAAACTTTGAATATCTTCATCTATATTTTCGTATTCTTCTTCATCAAGTTTTTTATATTCCCAATTAAATAAAGTTAAATATATTTTCCCTTCTCTACATTCTGTAAATACTGAAGGTACGGTATCTTCTTCATCTTCTACACTCATTGCTTCAACAATGAAAGAATATGCTTTTGCTTCTGTTATTGTTGCTACGTCTTTTAATAATACTTCTGCATCTTCAAACTCTTTCTCTGTTGCAAATGAAAAAGGAAAGGGAATAGGAATATCCTCTACATCAGTATCATATTCTTCAAGCATTTCTTTTAAATCATCTGCATAATCAGCATCATATTCTGCCACTTTTTCTACTAATTTTTTTATTTTTTCGCCATTTAATGAAGCCCATATCATAACTGTTGGATGAATATGATCACCATGAAATATTCCATCATTTGCTCCTTCTATAGCTGCTTCATGATAATTTTTACATTTTGCCATTTATTTCACCTCTCAATCTTGGCTCTCCTGCGGTGGGCTATCGGACAATAATATTTTACATTATTGAGCTATCGCTCGCCTATGGTGTTACACGCCTACGGCAAGTTATAGTTTTATAAATTTTATTAAAACTTTTTAAAGTATCTATAAATAATTATATACTTTAAATTTAAAATTAGGGTGTCCAATTAGTAAAGCGAGCGAAAACTCGCAGATTGTCCGAAAAAATAGCGAATGAAGCCGGTCAATTTTGCACGGATGCAAAATTGAGTGAAGCCGAACACGGATGTGAGTCTGATACGACCGGCAAGAATGAGCTATTTTTGAGGATTAACAATCAAGGTTTGAGCGACTTTACTTTTTGGACATCGTAAATTTAAAATAAAAATATCTTTTTATGAACATTTTGACCATCCACATGTTTTACATGAAATACATCCTTCTGCCATTAATAATGAATTTTTACTTAAGCATGTTGGACAGTAAGTATTTCCTTCATTATCTATATAATAGCCTTTTGTATATTCAAGTTTATTTGCATGAACAAATTTCTCAACTTCTTCTCTACTCAAAGGTTTGCCAATATGAAAAATTTCAATTTCATTGTCTTTCCAAAGTTCTTCAAAATCTTTAAGCGCAAGTCTTATTTCTTTTGAAATTCCTTTACAATATGTTCCTTTTACTTTTGAAAGTTGTTCCAATATTTCATCTACAGAAACACCTGACCTTAATGCTATTGAAGATAATCTTCCTATTATTTCTGCTGTTTCTGTTCCGTCAGATAAGAAAATTTCTATAGCTTCATTATTATCATCAAAAGATACGGTAATATAAACCGTCCCAGACTTTGTTTTGTATTTTCTTGTTACACTTTTTAATGTTTCTTTCCTTGGCTTTGCGCGTAACTTATGTTTTTCATCAAGTACAAAAAATGTTACTTTTTTATCTTCTTTTTTTGTTCTAGTTAAAACCTGTGTTTCTAATGATCCATCTCTATATATTGTAATCCCTTTTAAATTTAATTCCATGGCTCTTTTATAAATATTTTTTATATCTTCAACACTTGCTTCTTTGGGTAAATTTATTGTTTTTGAACACGATGCATCTAAATAACTCTGTATAACATTTTGAGCCAGCAAATGATCCATACCTGTTATATCCATTGCAGTTACAAATATTTTTTTTATATTCGAGGGTATATTTTCTATATTTTGAATAGATCCTTTTTCTATTATTTCGGCTTCTAATTCCTCTGTTAATATCCCATCTAACCTTTTTCTCAATATTTTATTCATGTAGGATAATGGAACTCTGTTTCCTTCTTTATCAGTCATATATCTAATGTAGGCGAGCATAAAATTCGGTTCTATTCCACTTGATGTATCGGCTAAGTTAGAAATTGATCCAGTTGGAGCTATTGTATTTACCTGAACATTTCTTTTATATTTTTTTGATTCTCCATAAAAATGTTCTTTTATAAGTGAATTCCAGGTTCTGATATTTTCAGAGTATTTATCTGACAACATAGGAAATGGTATAAATCCATTTTTATATTTTGATTTTTCAAATAATGGAAAATTTCCTCTTTCTCTGGCTAATTCTGCACTTGCAAGATGAGAATAATACGCAAATTGTGCTAAGGTTTCTGCCATAAATTTTCTACCTTCATCAGAATTATATGGCAGTTCTTTTTTGTACATAGCATCAGCAAGTCCCATTATTCCAAGTCCTATAAATCTCTGTTCTTTTGATACTTTATCTATTTGTTTTAGAGGATATACATTTATATCGATAACATTATCCAGAAACCTTACAGTCCAGTATATTAATTCTTTAAATAATTCTTTATTATCACCATCAGGATTGCCAGTTTCTACATAATCTACAACCTTTGATATATCGATAGAACCCAAATTACAGCTCCCATATGGCGGTAAAGGTTCTTCTCCACAGGGATTAGTAGCGCTTACAGGTGTAACATCCTCTAAAGCATAATATTTATTATGCCGCCCTAAAAATAGCATTCCAGGATCTCCAGATTTCCACGCATTATTAGCAATTAAATCAAATAATTCTCTTGCTTTAATTGTTTTTTTTATATTTGAATTAGGATGAGATAATTCTATTTCTTCATCATTTTCTAATTTTTTTAAAAATTCTTTAGGATCATCAAAATTAACCGAGATATTAAAATAATTTAATACAGATTTTCCATCATTATTTTTTTTCGAATTTATAAAATCAATAATATCCGGATGATCATAACGCATTACTGCCATCTGAGCTCCGCGTCTTGCACCTCCCTGTTCTATAGTTGAGGCTGTAGTGTTAAATACATGCATAAAACTTATGGGACCAGATGATTTTCCGCCTGTACCAGCAATTGAACTGTCTTTTGGCCTTAATACTGAAAAATCATAACCCACACCTCCACCATATTTTTGAATTAAAGCTGCATTTTTTACAGCTTCAAAAATGCCATCCATCGAGTCTTCAAGCGGAACTACAAAACATGCTGATAACATATTATGTCTTGTTCTTGAATTATATATTTTTTTATAATCTTCAAATGTCATTTCGTCTATTTTTTTTGAAAATAAATCATTTGGCAAAGTTTTTCCCGCGTTAAATAATGTTGGACTATTTGGCAAAAAAACTCTGCTATTTAGTAATTTAAAAAATTTTATTTCAGTATTTTTTATGAATTCCAAATCATCAGTATATAATGTTTCAGAACTTACTATGTATCTCGATACTCTTTTTGATATATCTTTCCATGTATGTTCTATGTAATTCCCTTCACCATCTTTTAATAGATATCTGTCTCTTAATATTCTTTCGGCATTCTCTGATGGTTTTATATCGCTATAAATATCCAAAAATTCGTCAAGATTCATAATAAATAACACCCCCATATTTTTTCTCTAGATGTTATTATACCACAATATGTTGTGTTTTCTTAGTTTTGTTACACAACATATGTGTTAATTTTGATTTAATAATAAAAAATAGCAGCTCAAAAGAGCTGCTATTTTTTATTATTAAATTTCCTCTTCTACTACTTCAGGTTCTTTGTTTGCTTTTGCTATTGCAATAAATCCTTCTATTAAAATCCAGAAAGCTATTATAAGGGTAACCACAGTTACAAAGATAAGAAGACCATTATTTGCCGCAATGAATTTCTTTAAGTTCAAAGTTGTTGCATATAATGTTATAATCATCATAAATAACATGGGTAATCCTGTAATCCATATAGGTTTTTTCTTTTTAGCAAGATATACTGTTCCTATTAATAATGCCAAACCTGCTAAAAGCTGGTTTAATGCACCAAATACAGGCCATAAAATTAATGCTCCCTTACCTCCATCAGCTGATAATGCTAATGCCATTGCTGCCAATATAACTACTGCTGTAGAAATAAATCTATTTTTTAAAGGCTTTATAACTATTTCTTTTTCTTTATTTGTAAATAATTCCTGTAATGCGAATCTTTGAATTCTTGCTGATGAATCCATAGTTGTTCCAGCAAATGAAACAATGAATACAGCCATTATTGTTTTTGCAAGATCAAGAGGGATACCATATGAATTCATTAAGTTCGCTGAACCATTAATTACAGCAGATAATTTTGCTCCCAAACCACTTGCTGCTGCCCATGATGCATAATGTGATGTAAATGCTTCAACTCCTCCTCCATTCATCCCTAAACCAGCAGTAACTGCAATTATTACTATCGTTGCTAAAACACCTTCCATTATCATTCCGCCGTAACCTATTGCATGTGCATCTGTTTCCTTTTCAAGTTGTTTAACAGTTGTTCCAGAAGCAGCCAAACTATGGAATCCAGAAATAGCGCCACAGGCTATTGTTATAAATAATATAGGGAATATTGGTGGTGCATCAGGTACTGTTTGAAATGCTGGAGCAACTATTTTAGGGTGACCAACTATAATACCCAATACTAATAGGGCAATGGCTATCAATAATTCATGTGAATTTATATAATCTCTTGGTTGTAGTAACTTGTGAACAGGCAATGTTGAGGCAAAAAATACATATGCCATTAATATATAAATCCATGTAACAACAGAAATACCTTTTATTGGGAAGATTACTCCTATTGCTATTGTTACATACATTAATATAACAGCTATAATAGAATATACTGTATCATTTTTTCCTTTATTATATATCATATAACTTAGCCACATTGCTATCGGTATTTCCATCCATACAGGAAATACAGATTGTGGATACATATTAAATAATAAGGCAACTATTAATCCAAATACAGCTAATACTATCCATAATAGGAATTGTATTAATACAAGGAATATTTTAGCTGTTCTTTCGTTTATTAAATTTCCTGTTAATTCACCTATAGTCTTTCCCTGATTTCTTGCAGATACTATGAGGGATGTAAAATCATGAACTGCTCCCATGAATATAGAACCTAAAAATACCCATATAAATGCAGGAACCCAACCCCATATTACACCAATTGCAGGACCAACTATCGGTCCGGTACCAGCTATGGTTGTGAAATGATGACCAAATAATATATGTTTTTTAGTAGGAACATAGTCAACACCGTCTTCAAATTCTTTTGAAGGTACAGGATTTTTATCATCCAATTTAAAAATCTTTCTGGATATCCATTTTCCATAAGTGTTATAGGCTATCCAATATCCAACAAATGCTAATATTGCTAAAAGCAATGAGTTCATCAAAAGTTCCCCCTTTCAGAATTTTAATTTGCAATTTTTACTATATCATAAGAATTATTCCTTAATACTTAAACATGAAAAAAAATGACCTGAACGGTCATTTTTTTAGAATAAACGATATTAAATTTTCTTGACAAAAATAAATTAAATATTCAAAATATTTCTAATATTTTTTATATATGTTTTTCCTATAGGAATAATTTTTCCATTTCTCATTTCAAGTGAATTTAGGTCTTTGATAAATTTATCAACATATTCGAGATTTATTATATAAGATTTATGTACTCTTAAAAAAGAGTAAGGAATTTCTTTTTCAAATTTATTTAAATTTTTAAAGTGTTTGAGTGTATATTCACCATTTTTTGTAATTGCCAGTATTTTTTTGTTAAAATATTCAAAATAATATATTTCCTCAAAATCTAAAAATATTATTTCTTTATTATTTTCTACTGCTAATTTGTTGAGTTTTGTATTTTTGAATTCTTTTTCTATTCTATTAATTGTTTCTATAAATCTTATTTCCGAGACTGGTTTTGTCAAATAGTCCAATGCATGTACTTCAAAAGCATCAACTGCATATTCAGAATAAGCTGTAACAAAAACGATTTTATATTTTTCTAAATATTTTGAGGCTTTTATTCCTGTTATTTTTGGTAATTCTATATCAAGAAAGACCACATCAGTATCATTTTTTATTTTGCTTTTCAGAAAATTTTCAACATTTTCAAAACAACCTAATATTTCAAAAGAAGTCATTTCTTTTATTAATTCTTTCAGACTTTCTCTTGCGTAATATTCATCATCTATAATTACAACCTTTATCATACTAATTCACCAACTTTATTTTTTATTTTTATTTCAACAATTGCTCCGCCAAATATTCCAGACTTTATGCTTAATTCATAATTTTCATTATATATTGCATTTAATCTGTTTTTTATCAATTCTAAACCTTTCCCTTTAGGTTTATTTCCTAAAAAACCTTTTCCATTATCTTCTACCACAATAGAAATGGAATCATTATTTTCTTTTATTGTTAAACTTATGAGAAGTTTACTGTCTTTCATACCATGTTTTATGGAATTTTCTATAAGTGGTTGGAGAATAAATGGAGGAATTTCTTTACTTTCTGTATTTTTGTTGCATTTTATTTCATAATCCAGCTTGTCTTTGAACCTTAATTTCATTAATTCTAAATAGTTTTTTGTAAAATCTATTTCTTCTTTTATAGTAACAAGTTTTGCATTTTCATATAATGTATACCGTAGTAAATTAGAGAGATTATCTATAAATTTGTTTACATTATCAGGTTCTTTTTTTGATATATATTTGATGGCATTTAAAGTATTGAATAAAAAATGCGGGCTCAAATTTGCCATTAATTCTCTTAATTTTTCTTCTGTAGCAAGTTTTAAAGCTTCATTCATTTTTGATATAGATATTATCAAAGATAACGTTTGAGATAACTTTTTCCCAAAAACAATATCTGTATTTTTTATGGTTTTATTTTTTGAATAATATAGTTTTAAGGTACCTATTAAGTTATTATTTAAATCTTTTAATGGCAATATTATTGCCGAGTGTAAAGGGCAATCTTTTTTTTCACAATTTATTCCATTTTTTCCAATAATCTTTAAACCTTTTTCGCTTTTTATAACTTTTTTTGTTGCTCCAGTCTTTATTTTTAATCCAGAAACATGATGATCGCTTCCTATACCAACATGAGATAATATTTTTCTTTTATCAGTTAATGCTACAGCATCGAAGTCGCTATTCTCAAGGATAGTTCTGGCTATAATATTTGCGCTTTTTTCATCAAAACCAAATTCTATTGTATTTAAACTATTTTCCATAATAATAAATATTGATGTCATAGCATTCTCAGCTGTAAGTTCAAGGTTTTCTTCTAAATTTTTTATCATAAAATTTAAAAAAGAAACCCCAAGAGCATTTGTTACAACCATAGGAAATAATATATTGAAAGTTATATCATATGCAAGACTAAAAGGTTTTACCATAATTAAAACATAGGTCAGATGTATTACTTCAATAATTGTCGTATAAAATAACGTATTAAAAAAAGTAAAATGTTTTCTTCCAAAATGTTGGGATATAAGTCCACTTAATACTCCAGCTGTTACGGTTCCCAAAAAACAAGGGAATGCTGTTATTCCACCAAAGGATAATCTAAATATTGATGAGATCCCTGCAGCTATCAAACCTGATGGAATTCCACCTGTCATACCTGCCAAAATTACACCAATATCTCTGTAATTAACTATTGCACCACTGTATTCAATACCAAATATTGTTCCTAAAATTCCCAATAACCCACCTATAATACCAAGAATAATCTTATTTCTGGCAACTAATGTTTTGCCAAATATATTTTTTATAAAATATGTTTGAAAGATTATATATGTAATTACTAGTATTAAAGATACTCTTTCAAGTAATATGAGACTGATATTTTCTAACATGGGTCTCTCATCATCGCCCTATCTCCAAAATCTCCGAGGTCTTTTAATTCAGAATTTTTAATTTCTTTACGTTTCTTTTTTGCTTCTTTATAAAAATTCAAGGTTTCGTTTATTTCTATATTTTCTAAATCTTTAAGCATTTCAATAGCTTTTCCCTGAGGAGATTTTGATATGTATACAATTATTTTGTCATAATTGTGCATCACTTTTTTTATACTTCTAATGTCAACAACTCCAAGACCAAATCCATATAAAATAAGTGTTTTCATATCTATTACCTCCTATAAATTTCTCATTAAATGCGCATAAACTTTTGTGTCTGAAATTAAATGCGCTATTTTTATATATTCATTTGGTTGATGCGCTGTATGATCCATTGTTCCCCATACAACAGCTGGAAGATTTTCGTGTCTTAATATTGCAGCACATGTACCGCCACCAATCCCCCCGACAAATGCATCAATATTTCTTAATTCTTTTAAACTTTCTTTTAATTTTATAACCATTGGATGATCTGATGGTGTGGGAGCAGGGGCTTTTTCAATTTGAGGCGTTTCAATATTTATTTTAACATCGAATTTAATTTCATATTTTTCTTTGATTTTATTTATATCATCGAGTATTTCACTTAAATCATATTGGGGGAGTATTCTGCAATCAAAATAGAGTATATCTGTTCCTGGGATTGTATTTATATTATCAACATTATATTCTTTTTTTGTTGGTTCAAAGGTTGAAATAGGAACTCTCCCAAACATTTTATCTATAGCATTATATTTTTCATGTAAAAATTCATCCAACTCCTTCGCAAAATATATCGCAGCTCTATGAGCATTTCTGGCTACATTTGGCGTAGCAGCATGAGCCTGCTTTCCTTCAGTTATGATTTTTAACCATAATATGGATTTCTCTGCTATTTCAATAAATGAACCTTCATCGTTTCCAGAGTCAGGCACGTAATACCAGTCATTTTTATTGAAAATCCCTTGTTTTAACAGATATTTTATGCCATAATCACTTCCAGTTTCTTCATCAGATACAAATACTAAACCAATATTATTTTCTGGTCTTATATTTAAATCCATAATAGTTTTTAAACCAAAAAGTGTTGCTATTAAAGAACTTCCATTGTCTTCTGCTCCTCTTCCAAAAATTTTACCATCTTTTACTACTGGTGTAAAAGGGTCTGTTTCCCATAAAGAGAGATCTCCCGCTGGAACTTTATCCATATGAGTAATGAACCAGATGGTTCTTTTTGGATTTTTCCCTTTATATAACGCAACAATATTAGGTCTAAAGCCATATTTTACAGCATCATCTGGAGCATTGTAACGTTTTATTTCATCGAATTTCATAGTTTTCATATATGATTCAAGATATTCTGCAACCTCTTTTTCTCCAGGCCCTCCACCTCTTGGATTTACAGAATTAATAGAAATAAATTTTTTTAATCCTTCGATTATATCTTCTTTAAGATTTTCTACATGATTAATAATATCCATTTTTACACCCCCACAAAAAATTTACTATAAGCTTTTAATTTTTTATTTTACAATTATTTCAACATCTTTTTTATCAAAGGCAATAGCAACTTTTATTACTTTTTCTACTCCGTAACTCTTTATTTCTTTTTCATATTCCTTTTCTTCTATTTGTTTCATCCCTCTTTCTGCACTGTCTTTTAGATTTTTATCATAATCTGTTTTAAACTTTTTGAATTCTATTATTATCCCTGGTTTTGTTTTTTCTTTGGGGATTAATATTAAATCTGCTCTTCCATATCCTGCTTCTCTATTACTTTTTATTATATATTCTTTTTGTAGTCCTACACTCATTCCTAATATTAATCCATGATAGAATCTTTCTGGTTCTTTTCCGCTTATATCGTAATAACTCATACTTTCTTTTACTATGTCCTTAAATTCTTTTGTAAATCCTATTTTTTTCCCATTTATCAGTAATCTTATTATTTTGTTGTATTCTATACTACTTTCTTTTAATATGTTTAATACTGTCATTTCATATCGTATTCACCCCTTACAAGATTTGGACAAAAAATAAGAAAGTGATAT